>JAYSYG010000531.1:0-3691 GCA_043716685.1 Sphingobacteriaceae bacterium
GCCGCAGCCATTACTTTTGCAGCATCGCATTCTACAACAATGGTATCAAAAAATAATTTTGTCTTTACATTAATTCCAGCTTTTTTCAATTCACCGGCAACAGTATTTGTTGCGCTATGAATACCCAGTGCAATCGCTTTGATTCCTTCGTGTCCATGATATACTGCGTACATGCTTGCCATAATTGCAAGGAGCGCTTGCGCAGTGCAGATGTTGGAAGTTGCTTTGTCACGTTTAATGTGTTGCTCACGGGTTTGAAGCGCCATACGCAATGCCTGGTTTCCTTCTGAATCCATAGAAACACCAATAATACGGCCTGGGATCAACCGTTTGTAATCTTCACGGCAGGTAAAGAAGGCTGCGTGAGGACCACCATATCCTAACGGCACACCAAAGCGCTGCGAATTGCCTACAACACAATCTGCGCCCCATTCACCCGGAGGGGTTAAGAGAGCAAGTGCCAGAAGGTCTGTTGCCACTGCAACCTGAATATCTTTTGTTTTTGCATCGGCTACAAATTTTTTGTAATCGTTTGCTTCCCCGTTAATATCAGGGTACTGGATCAACATCCCAAAAAAGGAATCGTCTAATTTTATTGTGTTGGCATCACCAATCACCAACTCAATACCGTAAGGTACGGCGCGTGTTTTCACCACGTCAATGGTTTGTGGGAAACAGGTATTGCTTATAAAAAATTTAGTTGCATTGTTTTTTACTTTGTCCTTACTGCGGTTGCTGTAGAACATAAAGAGGGCTTCCGCCGCTGCAGTAGCTTCATCCAATAAAGAAGCGTTGGCAATCGGCATCGCTGTAAGATCCATTACCATTGTCTGGAAATTAAGGATCGCTTCCAGACGTCCCTGTGCAATCTCAGCCTGGTAAGGCGTGTAGGCTGTATACCAGCCTGCATTTTCTAAAACATTACGTTGAATAACGGCTGGTAAAATAGTATTATAATAACCCATACCGATATAAGAGCGGAATACTTTGTTATTTTTACCTAAGGCTTTTAAATGTTTTGTGTATTGGTATTCGCTCATGGCCGGCGCTATACGCAAGGGCTGCTTTAAACGGATGTTCGCAGGAACAGTTTGATTAATAAGGTCATCGATACTTGTAGCCCCGATTTTTTTAAGCATTGCTTTAACCTCTTGCTCACGAGGGCCGTTGTGGCGGCTCACAAATTTATCAGTTGTCATTTAACGCAAAATTTTAGTCCGCAAATTTACGAAAAATAAAGGCGCTTAAAGACTCTTTGTAAGCAAAGAGCATTCATATAATTGTTAAAAATAAGGAAATGAATCAGGCAGCCATCCCACTTAGCTTATCAATGGTGCTGTATAACAGGTTCATATTGATAGGCTTTGGAATAAACTCATCAGCTCCCAAGGTCAATGTGTTAGTGATAAGCGGTCCGGAAGGTAAGCCCGAAACAAGAATGATAGGTGTTTTTGGATACATGTTTTTTAACGTACAGGTAAGGGACATTATTGGTGTGTCTTCCATAAGTACATCTGAAATGATAAGGTCTATCTTATGATCATTTAATTCATCTAACGCCTTTATTCCATTTTGAGCGGTATAGACATGATAACCATGTTTGCTCATTGTTTTACTTAACAAAAAAAGAAAGTCTTTGTCGTCGTCTATTAGCAGGATATTGATTGAGTGCGGTTCCATAATACACTTATACAGGGCAATTATCGTACCAGTTGGGTGTTTGGTACTGTAAATGAGCCAAACTCCTGTTAAAATGAGTGAAATTCCGATAAGGTAGTTTAGAAAAGCCTGAATTTAGTTGTACTGGAAAACAAGTGAGGCTTTACGTGAGGATTTTTTACCCTTTTTAATGCATGAATTACTCATCTTTAGCCCAATTCAGATGCTAAAAACAAAAGCCCTTCCGAAATAAATCGAAAGGGCCACGATGCTTTTTTAAGTGGAGAATATCGGATTCGAACCGATCACCTCTTCACTGCCAGCGAAGCGCTCTAGCCAAATGAGCTAATCCCCCGCATTATTAAGGAATGCAAAAATAGGATTAATTTCTTATTCTGAAAAGTAAATAATGAACCCTGACAGGTTCTGCAAATTTTTCCAACCCCTGTAACGGGTTTACAAATAAAAAAAGGCGCTAAAAGCGCCTCGTAAAATTTTAGTTTTCTACCTGGGTATCCCCAACGTACATTCCACTTTTGTAAACTGCCACGCGTGTGAGAATCCCATTGTCATCATAAAAATATGCTTTTCCTTCAATAAATCGGTTTTCTTTGAAAAGTCCGTCTTTAGTGATTTGTTTGTTCTTATTATATAAGGCGTATTGTCCATTCAATACCATTGGACCTTTTGCAGGCAACCCCTTTTTTGCTGCTTCATTAGGACGCTCATCGTCTTTTACTTTTACAACCGGCGCATTCTCCGCAGGGTCTTCTGATTTAGGAACTATTGGTTTTTTCGGCTGGAACTCTTTTATAGAAGCTGCATCTACATTACCGTCAGCAAAGTTCTTTTCTGCTTTAGGATCGCCGTTCTCATAATACTCCTTAATGATTCCGCTTTCTTTACCGTTAGAAAAATTTCCTTCTATAGCTAACTGGCCATTGTCATAATAATACTTTTGGGCGCCTTCCCGCTTGCCGGTTTGGCTGAAAACAAACTCATGCTGCACCTGGCCATTATCGTAATACAATTTATAACTCCCTACCCATCGGTTGTTTTTCCAGTTTCCTTCTTCACTGATTTTTCCGTTCTCATGAAACATCTGCGCATATCCATCTGGGCGGCCATTTAAAAAAGTTAGCTTATTTTTCATATTGCTGTTGCAATAATACTCCACCCAAACATCTGTTTTTTTATTGTCCTTATACTTCCCTTCTTCGGCCTTTTGATCCGGTTTGTAGCACGTTCCCGGCTTGTGTTTTCCCATAAGGATCCACCTAGCCTGTTTTTTGCCTTCTATATCGATCTTATTAATGGTGTCTTTACCGAAGAGTTCCCAGGTTTGGGAGTTTACCAGTCCTACAGAACAACATAGAATTAAAACGGTTATAAATTTCTTCATGATCAACTATCAAATATAATTGTTTTTAATCTTACTCGTTTATATTTTAGATTAAAATTTAAAATTTATCGATAAATGTTAATATTTCTCCTTTATTAAGGCCCGCTACCGCTAGATTTTGGACCTATTTTTTAAGAAAAGGAATCTTACAAACCCTGGCTTTTATGGCCTTGTCCCTGATCAAAACGTAAATTTCCGAATCTGCTTTTGAGAATTCGGTATTCACGTAACCCAGGCCTATTGCCTTGTTAAGACTTGGCGACTGAGTTCCGGAAGTAACTTTGCCTATTACGTTACCGTTAGTGTCTGCGATCAGGTAATCGTGGCGGGGGATTCCACGGTCTATCATTTCAAAACCTACCAGTTTTCTGGTAACGCCATTTTGTTTCTGATCTTCTATTTTCGCTCTGTTGGTAAAATCCTTGGTAAATTTAGTAATCCACCCCAGGCCCGCTTCTATTGGCGAAGTTGTATCGTCAATATCATTCCCGTACAGGCAAAAACCCATTTCAAGACGCAAGGTGTCGCGGGCGCCCAGACCGATCGGACGGATATCGAATTCCTTACCGGCTTCGAAAATAGTATCCCACATTTTTTCGGCGTGTTTGTTGTCGAAATACAATTCAAATC
>JAYSYG010000532.1:0-3684 GCA_043716685.1 Sphingobacteriaceae bacterium
TAAAAAACAGGCAACTGGGAGAATATTCAGGCTTATTGACGGATTATATAGCCTCTATCGGACATGACGTTGTTGTAATAAGAGGTTTAAGAAACTCCACTGATTTTGATTACGAACAAAACCAGTACAGGTATATGCAGGAATTAATGCCTTTAATAAACATTGTAAATATTTTTTGTGATAAAGAGTTTGAACACATCAGTTCTTCAGGTATCAGAACACTTGAAAAATACAATAAACACCAAAATTATTTATTAGAATAAGATGTCCGTTTTTCCTGAAAAACACTTTGATAAATTTTACTGGATCATCTGCGCTATTGTGTTTTTAGTAGTAGTGCTGCGCTCTATTTTGGTTCCTTTCTCGCACGATGAAGTCGCTACCTTCAATTTTTACATCCAGCCTGGCAGCTTTCTCCCTTTTTTATCACATCCCGATGCCAATGGTCATTTTCTTACAAGCGCTACCAGCTGGATCTGTTTTAAACTGGTAGGTTCCTCCCCGCAAGCGCTTCGCATTCCTTCTGTTGTGGCTTTTGCTGTTTTGTGTTTCGGGGTTTTTAAAATGAATAAATTATTCTCCGGACTTTTCACCAAGATCATTTTCAGTTCTGCCTTTATCCTCTCGTTTAACTTTATAAGTTTTTATTCGCTGTGCAGAGGTTATGGTATTTCCATGGCATTTTTAATGGTGGCGCTTTATTACTTTTTTGTGTACATGCGTTACGGTGCATTTAGTCATTTCTGGAAATTTATTTTATTATCACAACTGGCTCTGGCAGCAAATCTTACGCTGGTATTCGTAGTAGTTGTTACAACGGGCCTTATTTTAATTACACAGCTAAGAAATAAAGTACTTTTAAAACCTAAAAACCTGCTCATCCTTTTTACTCATGCCGCATTCACGTTCTTCTGGATCAAATATGCATTCTTTCTTAAAGAAAGCGGAGCTCTTTATTACGGAGGAGGCGAGAGCTACTGGAAAGTAACATTTGAGACGCTGATTGAAACTGTATTTTTTAAAAATGCAACTGTGAATTGGTTGATAGCCGGTGTTTTTTTTATAATGTTTCTGTATTGGTGTTTCCGGCTGGTTAAAGAAAAGAAACAGTTTCTTCTGAACAGTAGCTTTTCTATTTCGTTTTTTACTTTATGCAGCCTTATCGTTTTATTTTATTTGTTGAAAAAATTCCTGGGGGTCAATTACCCCGAAGACCGGACCGGTTTGTTCTTCTACGTGTTTTTCATTGTCTCATTTGCTTTTATGCTGAACGAATTAAAGCGGAATCTGCAAATAGCAATGATGGCAATACCGGCTGTTTATTTAGCGCATTTTTTAATACATGTAAATTTCAGGGTACATCCCTGGAGAGTGTATGAAACAATGCCTGCGGAGTTTTTTAGTATCTTAAGATCAGAGCAGGAAAAAACACCTTACAGAATCACTATTGGCGGCCATAGAGTGCGTGAATTTTTTTACGCCTTCTTAAATTATAAAAGCAGGGTAAAATTAAACCACATGACCTCTCCGGAAGCACTGCAGATGAATTGTGATTACGCACTGGCTTACAAACAGGATAAGCCCTGGTACGATAAATATTACACGGAACTTGCAACTGAAAATGACTGGGATTTCCGTTTACTGAAAAGACGCGTTCCTATTGAAAGGCAAGTATTTTATTCAACAAAAAACATCGCCGAATTTACCGGTAACAATGAGTTTTATAATGCTTTCGAAAAACTTGATACTACCTTTAACTCAGAAGGTCCAGTACTCGCTGAATTTAATTTTGACGTCGACAAAGCTCCCGAACCCTTAAATGCCTGGTTGGTTTTAGAAATTAGTGATGCACAGGATGTAAATAACCAGTTTTTGAGAATCCCAATGAATCTTGTGAGGTACGACTGGAATGGCGCTAATAATTTTACACTTTCTATAGTAAGTGGCAATATTCCCTTTAAAATAAAACGGATCGTTGCTTATTTATGGAATATTGATAAAAAGGAAATTAAAATAAAAATGAATTCCTTTCATTTATATAAATTAAAAGGAGAAGGTATAAACCTAATTTCAAAAGCTAAAATATAAGACTATGTTAAACAGAAGCATTGCACCCTCATTTAAAACAATTGATAAGATTCATGTGATCAAGGCGCAACACAGGAAACTAAATAACGGAATTGATCTTTATTCTTTGTCGGCGGGCAGCCAGGAAATTGTAAAGATAGAATTTACATTCAGGGCGGGGATGTATTACCAGCCTGCAACCCTTGTTGCATCCACGGCGAATGTATTACTCGAGAGCGGCACAAGGTCCTATACGGCAGACCAGTTAAGCGATGGCATCGATTTTTTCGGATCGTTTTTGGAGTTGCAGGTGGAGCAGGATTTTGCAACCATTACACTTTACTCCCTGAATAAGTATTTGGATGAAAGTTTAAAATTTATTGAAGAAGTTATTAAATATCCTGTTTTCCCGGAACATGATTTTAAGGTACATATCGCAAATAAAAAGCAAAAGCATGCGATTAACTCTCAAAAAGTAAGTGTGCTGGCACGCAGGCGTTTTTCCGAATTGTTATTTGGCCCTTCTCATCCTTATGGTCGAGATGTGGTAGAAGGCGATTTTGAAAGGATCAGCATTAAGGAAATAACAACTTTTTTTAACACACATTATAATTCACTGAATTGCGCAATTTTCGCATCGGGTAACCTTCCGGATTCAATTCTTGAAACGCTGAATAAACATTTTGGCGAAGATAACTGGGGTGGGTCACAACAGAAAGAAAATACAGGTATAATTGCTTTAAAAACTACCGGTACACAAAAACATTTTATAGAAAGAGAAGATGCTATCCAGTCTGCCATAAGGGTGGGACGGATCTTATTTAATAAAACGCACCCCGATTATTTTAAATTCCAGGTGCTCAATACAATTTTAGGAGGGTATTTTGGTTCCAGGCTTATGGCCAATATCAGAGAGGATAAAGGATATACCTATGGCATCGGAAGTGGCCTTAACAATCTGGTGCGAAGCGGTTACTTTTTTATTTCCACAGAAGTTGGCACAGATGTTACCAAACAAACACTGGACGAGATCTATAAGGAAATTAGGACCTTGCGTGAAACTCTTGTTGATCCTTCTGAACTGGAAACAGTGCGCAATTATATTCTGGGCAATTTTTTAAGAAGTGTTGACGGCCCGTTTGCGCTTGCAGATAAATTTAAATCCATTTGGGAATTCGGGCTGGAGTACTCTTTCTTCGATAACTATTTTAAAGCCGTTAAAACAGTTACACCAACAGAATTACGCGACCTTGCAAATAAATACCTGGAGGAGAAAGACCTTGTGGAATGTGTGGTTGGTAAAATGTAACCGAAAATCAAACATATTTAAAACAAAAAAGCCTTCTGTGTATTAGAAGGCTTTTTTAATATAATTTAAAAGAAGTAAGCGAATTATTTTTTTGCAGTTTTTGAATCTGTCGCTTTTTCGGCTGTTGCTTGTTTGCTTTTGCAGCAAGATTTTTCACCTTTTGCGCAGCCTTCTTTTTTCTCGCCTGCGCAAGATTTTTCACCTTTTGCACATTCTTTTTTAGTTGTTTTTTTGTCTTTGTCATCGCCAAAAGTATTGGCAATTGCTGCGCTTCCTAACAAACCTGCGAAAGCAGCCATTAAAAATAT
>JAYSYG010000533.1:0-3674 GCA_043716685.1 Sphingobacteriaceae bacterium
CGTTTCGAATACTAATATAATTCTTGCTTTAGCACCAATACCATCCGGTATTTACTTTGTTCAAATTTTTCAGAAAGGAAAATTAATAAGCCAAAAAAAAATAGGCAAATTATAATGTTTTTGCTATTCTTTATCACTCGTACCCGAAATAATCAAAAATCGGCATTTTTATTTTATCACTTCCCGCCCCAAAAGCCTGTTAACTCTTCCCTTCAGTGTATCAAGATGCCTGATTTCTTCTAAAACAGGAAGAGATTCATCGTAAGAGACCGTTTTTAATTCCTGCTGCTTCTGGTTTATGAAATGACTCAGTTTTCTGCTCTTGAAACTAAACAAGGAGCGCTGCGCGTCTCTTTTTGCATTGTCAATCTCTTTAGGAACAATAACTCCAAAGTTTTTCCATTTCGGACTGATCTCATACTTGTCAATCACATGATTAATAATAAAGCTACTTATGATAGGATCGGGAGATCTTAAAAAATGTTCAATGTTTGGTAAGTTGTGCTGCTTCAGTTGCTCAATATATTCATCAAGCACCATTTTATAGAGTGGATTTTCATACACAATTTCATCACGCCATAATTCAAAGATGATAAATTCTCCTAATGTAATTTCCAATTCATGCTCTACATTTACCTCATCTTCTGCCTGCGTTGTAATAAGCATATTACCATACTTGATCAACAAACACAAGAGCTTTTCTTCTTCTGCATCAAAACTAAACAGATTCTTTTCTTCTTCCGGTTTCACATTGCCCGATTCCATGCTTCCCAGGAAGGCCAGTTCATCAGGTGAAGGTTCATAAGTATCAGGATTCTGATCTTGTTGTTGCGTGAGTTTCTGTTGTTGTTGCTTCGAGCCGGTTTTTCTTCTGATCTTATTTACTTCCTGCTGAAGAATAGATTCATCTATCTCCATTATACCCGAACATTCTTTAATATAAATGCTGCGAATAATGTTATCGGGAATGATCGCAATATTCTCAACAATATCTTTAATAACCCCTGCCCGCTTAATGGGGTCATTCTGCGTTTCCTGCTTTAATTTTTTTGCTTTGAAATATAAAAAGTCGTCCGTATTATTTTTTAAATAATCATGAAACTCCTGGTTGGTAACCTTTCTACTAAAGGAATCCGGATCGTCGTTGTTAGGAAAGGTCAACAAACGCACATTCATTCCCTCCTCTAATAACAAAGGAATTGCGCGGTTACTGGCCTTTTGCCCGGCCTCGTCACCGTCATACAACACAATAATGTTTCGGGTAAAACGGTGAATGGATTTTATCTGGTCTACCGTAAGCGAAGTTCCGCTCGAAGCCACTACATTCTCAATACCGGCCTGGTGCATAGCAATCACATCCATGTAGCCTTCAACCAAATAACAGGCATCGGAATTTTGAATTGCTTTTTTTCCTACCCATAAACCATACAAGATCTTACTCTTATTGTAAATTTCGGTCTCAGGACTATTAATGTACTTGGCAGTTTTTTTATCAGTACTTAGTGTTCTTCCACCAAACGCAACCACACGTCCGCCATCATCCTGGATTGGGAACATAACACGGCCAGCATACCGGTCAAAAAGATCACTTTCAGTAAGTTCTTTACCTTCTACGTAACGGTTGCTTACAATGCTCATTCCCGTCTTCGCGAGGTACTTAGGCACATAACTATTTTTAACTGCGGCCTTTGTGAAAGCATTCCGTTCCTCAAGACTATAACCTAACTGAAACTTGGCAATAATGTCATCTCTTAATTCCCGCTCTTTAAAATATCCCAAACCAATTGACTTTCCCTCATCGGTATTCATCATTGTTTCGGTAAAATAGCGTTGCGCATATTGCATAACAATAAGCATGCTTTCACGCTCCGTTTGCTGCTCACGTTCTTCAGGACTGATCTCACGCTCTACAACTTCGATCCCGTATTTTTTTGCCAGCCACTTTAAAGCTTCAGGGTAACTGAGCTGCAAATGGTCCATAATAAAATTTACAGAGTTACCTGCTTTGCCACAACCAAAACATTTATAAATGCCTTTAACAGGAGATACAGTAAAAGAAGGAGACTTTTCGCCATGAAAAGGACATAAGCCTAACAGATTTGTCCCACGCTTTTTTAAAGTAATAAATTCACCTACTACCTCTTCCACGTGAGCGGCATCCAGTATCTTATCAACGGTATTTCTAGGTATCACTTATATAAAATCAGGAAATTAAAGATAGTCAATTACTCACTATTTTACAAGAGACCTAAGTGCCTCAATGGTCCTGTCAAGCATGCCATCCGTAAAATCCAGGTGGGTTACAAAACGAATGGTGTGTTTGCCGAAAGAAGAAATTTTAATGTTTTGCTCTGCAAGTCTCTTTTCAAATTGTTCACCGCTTATTATTTCTTTTTTTAAGTTGAAAATAATAATGTTGGTATAAACGGGAAGAATAGACTCTACAAAATGCAAATTCTGTAACTCAGTTTCCAGCTTCTTTGCTTTAATATGATCTTCTCTTAAACGGGAAATATTATTCTGCAAGGCATACAAACCTGCTGCCGCTAAAAAGCCTGCCTGGCGCATGCCTCCGCCAAAAACCTTGCGTACACGGCGTGCTTTCTTAATGAAGTCTTTATCTCCTAATAAAACGGAACCCACCGGAGCGCCTAATCCTTTTGATAAACAAATGGAAATGGAGTGAAAATAATTTCCAATCTCTTTTTCAGAATCTCCTGTTTCAACAAGAGCATTAAAAATACGCGCGCCGTCTAAATGCAATTTCAAATTTTTATCGCGGCATAATTCATAAACCGGTTGTATCTGCTCCTTCGTATAGTAACTCCCTCCTGCCCTGTTCACCGTATTTTCAAGTGACACTAGCATGGACCGCGTTAACCAGTCGAAATCTCCATTGATACAAGGTTCGATCATTTCAGCGGTAAGCCTTCCTTCATTCCCTGTAATTAAGCGGGCTTGTACACCTGAATTAAAAGAAATCCCACCTCCCTCATAATTAAAAATATGTGAGTTCACCTCACAAATCACTTCATCGCCTGGTTGTGTATGTACTTTAATGGCAACCTGGTTTGTCATGGTGCCACTTGGACAAAACAAGCCTGCTTCCTTACCAAATAAATAAGCGGCATATTTTTCAAGCTTAATAACTGTGGGATCCTCGTTAAAAACATCATCGCCAACAGGGGCCGACATCATGGCTTCCAGCATGGCTTTAGATGGCTTTGTTACCGTATCGCTTCTTAGATCAATAAATTCCATCTGTTAGTATTTCCAGAGTTTTAATAATTTTTCTTTAAAACGCTCCTTAGGTAAAAAGTTGTGTTCAAGGTCTACGTTCATCGGAACCGGCGTATCCAGACTTCCTTCGCGCATAACAGGAGCATCGAGGTAATCAAAACAGTTTTCGGTGATTAGTGAAGCGATCTCTCCGGCTATTCCACCGGTCAGTGTATCTTCGTGCATTACAATTACCTTTCCTGTTTTTTTAACAGAAGCGTAGACCGCATCTATATCTAATGGTGCTAATGTTCTCAGATCGATCAGGTCCGCTTTTATTTCAGGATTCTCATTTAAAGCTTCCAAGGCCCAGTGCACGCCTAATCCGTAAGTAACAATGGTGAGATCATTTCCTTCTCTTAAAAGTTTCGCTTTCCCAAATGGAATTGTAAAAT
>JAYSYG010000534.1:0-11089 GCA_043716685.1 Sphingobacteriaceae bacterium
AATCCCCCACCGGATAAAGAAATAGCAATATTCTGAAAAGGTTGTTTCGGAAGATGCGCCCTTCGTTTGGTTTTTGGTTTTACTGATTTAGGAGCTTTAATTTCCATGCCGGTTTACGACTTCAAGATAACAAATTTGCGGGAGGGACAAAATTTCGTGGTTTGTCATCCTATTTGAAACAAATGCAGGAATATCCCAACTTTTCGTAATAACCTGTTTCCTTCGACGGGACCTTTTCAGTGGTTTGGGAGTAGTAAATCGAATCTTTCCTGTTAATGTGCGTGTAACCTCCCTGATGCCTCAATGTAAATGCATTTACCGAATCGGCAAGCACTGGGTCGCTGTAATAGTTGTTTTCAGAGCAGTAGCTTTTTTTTTCTATTACCTGTTGGTCAGACACTTCATTTGCCGTCAGAATGGTACATCCAAGATCCTTTGTGCAGTTACAGCTTTCCCTGCAGGAAGGAAATATAAAAGCAAAGAATAAAAGCAGGAAATAATTTGAGTTTTTTTTCATACTAACATAGAATAATTCTCTTATAGCTAATATATGAAAATTTTCCCAATTGCAACAGCAGATCCTTTACTTTAAAAGTGCCAGAGCACCTTCGCTGAGCAACTTTGAACCATAAGGAATACAGTCCTCATTAAAAACAACTTTTGAATCGTGTAAAAAATAACATTTCTCGGCAGTGTCTTTGGCGCCTAAAAAATAAAACATGGAGGGGACTTTCCTTGAATAAAATGCAAAATCTTCAGAGCCGAGGATCGCGTCTATAGGAATAATATTTTCTTTCCCGAAAACAGAAGCCAGTGTTTCTTCCATTCCGGCATGAATGGTCTTATCATTTAACAAGCTCGGATAATTCAGATTGTATTCGATCTTTATTTTCGCGTCAAAAGAAATTTCTGTGCCTTTGATTATTTTTTCCATCCGGGCAAGAACCTGGTTAAAGGTGTCGAGATCAAGGGCGCGAACGGTTCCTTCAATCACCACTTTATCAGCAATAATATTGGGAGCGATACCGCCGTTGATTTTTGTGAAAGAAATAACAGTTGGTTCATGCGGCGGAATGTATTTTGCCGTAATCGCAGAAATAGATTGTATAAGATTACTTGCCACTAAAATAGCATCTACGCCAAGGTGCGGAGCAACTGCCGCATGGGCCATCTTACCAGTGATCTCAATTTTAAAGAAATTTGCGCAGGCCAAAGCCTGTCCTAATTTAAACGCTAATTTTCCAACCGGCAATAGAGGGTGAACGTGAAGGCCCAGTGCAGCTTTTACACCGTCCAATTCACCGCTTTCAACGATGCGTTGCCCGCCGGATTTTTTTTCGGGATCATCGTACACACCTTCTTCGGAGGGTTGGAAAATAAATTTAACTGTGCCTTTAAAATCGGTTTCTTTTAACAATGCAGCGGCACCAAGCAGCATGGTTGTGTGTACATCATGTCCGCAGGCGTGCATTAATGGGATCTGCAGCCCGTTGGTATCTTTTATTTTTTTTGTACTTTTAAAATTCAGCTCTGCCTCCTCTAAAATCGGCAGAGCATCCATATCGGCGCGGAGGGCAATGCTGGAACCTTCCCCCTTTTTTAATGTTGCAACAACACCGGTACCTGCTATACCTTTTCGGTAAGGAATTTTCAACAGATCCAGCTCCTTACAGATGAGCTCAGCTGTCTGGTTTTCCTGGTAACCAATCTCAGGATTCGCGTGGAGCTGCCTGCGAATGGTTACGAGTTTTTGAAAGAGTTCTTTGTTCATAGTGCAGTTTTATTATCCTCTATCTAAGTTAGATAAAAAAACGCAAAACCGGCAAACTCCAAAAGACCAAAATGTTCTTTCTCGCCTTGTTAAGTGGCAAATCTGTTTCTTAAACGACTGGTTTATTAAAGTGATTGCTATTTATTCATAATTTCTCTTACTTTTACTCAACTAATTAATTGTCATGAAAAGATATGTATTGCCTGTTATCGCATTTTCCATTCTTGCAACCACTTTAAGCGCGCAAGTGTATAAAGATGTTGCCGGAATTTTTTACACACGGTGTACCAGCTGCCATCATACAAATGCTTCGGATTATCCGTTTATGAATTATACGGAAACGTCTGCTGAGGCTTCAAAGATCCAATACCAACTATCAAACAATATTATGCCGCCCTGGAGCGCTGATACCACTTATACACGGTTTCAGCACGAACGGCTTATTACCGCTGCTGAAAAGCAAAAAATATTAGCATGGATCACGAATGGTGTTCCTGCTGGCGACACTGCACTTGCTCCGGCAGCACCCGTTTATCCAACACACTATCAATTATCTGGCAATGCAGATCTCACACTGGGGATAGGAACTTTTACGAGTACTTCTTCCAGTACAGATAAATATTTTTGTTTTTCTATTCCTTCCGGATTAACGCAGGACCGTATCATTCGTGCGTTTGAAGTAGTTCCGGGGAATAAAAAGATCGTGCATCATGCTGTGATCACCGCTGATACAACGGGAAATTATATGAGCGATTTGTCGGGTGGTTGTTACAATATTCCGGGCAACCTTGGCATTGGCACGTATGCACCGGGTTCTAAAGCCACTGTATTCCCCGGCCAGACCCCCCTGAAAGCCGGCATGTATTTAAAAGCAGGTTCGAAAATAATCATTCAGTTGCACTATCCTTCGGGAAGTGCAGGAGAAGTGGATAGCACCAAGATCCGCCTGTTCTTTTATCCCATCGGTACAACTGGTGTAAGGAGAATTTATTCTACCACTCCTTTGCAAAACTGGTCCATGGCTATTCCTGCCAATAGCGTTGTTCCGTATTCGGCGTATTACCCATCTGTCAATATTGGGTTATCTTATAGCTTGTCTGCTTTTGCTGTGATGCCGCATTCGCATTTGTTATGCAAAAGCATTATTTATTATGCCGTAAGTCCTGGTGTTGATACGATTCCCCTGGTACGTGTCAATAAATGGGATTTTGAATGGCAGGATTATTACACGTTTAAAAAACTGGTAAAAATTCCGACGGGCTATAAGCTGTATTCAAAACATGTGTATGACAATACGGTGAATAATCCAAACAATCCAAATAATCCACCGGTTACAGTTTTTTCAAATACAGGTACCAAAGATGAGATGCTGTTCGATGGCATGATGTATCTGATTTACCAGCCCGGTGACGAGCTTATTGACATTGAATCTATTATTAATAATGATCCTTTGCTGAGTGTTAATGAAATAAGCGCCAGTCCCGGTGAGTTGCGTTCAATTGCTTTTCCCAATCCTTTTCATGCTTCCATAACCTTGCGTTATGTTCTTCAGAATTATTCGGATGTGAGCATTGAGATCAGGGACGTAATTGGTCGAAAAATCACAGCTGCCGATCTTGGTAAGCTGGCAGAAGGCAGTCATGATTGGGTGTGGAACGGCAAGGATGAAAGTGGAAATAAAACAAGCTATGGAATTTATTTTTATAAAATAAAGGCGGGCAATTCTACTTATGAAGGTAAAATTATTAAGCAGGACTAATTTTGCGTTAACCTTAAAGTGCTGTCAAAACCTGACAGAGTTTTCCATGGCTCTTCGCAAACCCCGTCAGGGTTTTGCATAAGAATACAGTTAACGTACACTAGATATTTTTTTCGACAATAACAGCAGTGCCATAAGCAAGAACTTCGGTTAACCCGCTCATCACTTCGTTGGCATCGTAGCGCATGTTGATGATCGCGTTGCAGCCTTTTTCTTTGCCATTTTTTATCATTAGTTGATACGCTTCTTCTCTGGCTCTTTCACAAAGTTCTGTGTAGATCGCGCTCCTTCCTCCAAAAATGGTCATAAAGCCGCCTACCATATTTCCAATAACGCTTCTGGATCGTACGGTAATTCCTCTTACAAGGCCTAATTGTTTTGTGATCTTGTAACCTTCGAGCGAAGTGCTTGTGGTGATTAAGGTTGTATCCATGGTTTTGTTTTTTTAGTTAGAGTAAAGCTATCTTTTTTTCAGAACGTAGCAAAGTTCCGTGTACCGTTGGTTTTGAGTTTTTCTCTCTGAGTATTTTTTAAGAGTAATTTGCTTTTTTATAAAATAGTGTGGGGTTGGCATTCACACCCTATAAATAGTTAATCATCTAATCCTTTTCCATGGAAAATTTGCTGGAAGGATTTTTCAATTCTTGCTTCACGGGTTTTAGATTGTTTGGCTGTGGAAAAATAAAGAAGGTATGCTCTTTGCCGTCCAGGTGTTAATGCTTTAAAAGCAGTTTTCAAAGCGGGGACCTCATTTAACTTGTTTTGAAATTCTTCAGGTATCTTGAATTCCTTTGTCTTTTTTAAAGGCACCTTCAAACCGGCTTTTTCCACTTCAATGGCTTCTTTGATAAAGGCTTTCACTATGCGTTTTTTCTTTGTTATTTCCGGAACACTGGTGAACCGCATCTGGCGGGCCGCCTGCACGTTCTCGGTTTGTTGGATGAGAATACCTTTCGGATTCTTTAACAAAGCACCTTTGAAAAATAAAAGTGCACAGTAATCTTTAAATACATGTATTAAAACAAGGTTACTTCCTCCGAACGTGTAACAGGGTACGCCCCACTTCAATTCTTCGGTAAGTTCATACCCTTTGGCTACCGGGTCGAGAACAATCGTCCTAAGTGTCCCGATTTCTTCCTGCCATTTTTTGTTTTTACTGAAGTACCAATCTACTTTAGAGTTCATGTCATTTACGTGTTGTTTCTGAATAAAGATATAAATTTTATGGGTTAAAGAAATAGTTTTGTTACCAGTGCAATCTCCAGAGTGGGATCAGACTCTAAGTGCGCCACGGAAAGCCCTGGCAGCGTAGTAAGATTCTGCACCGTTATGATACACGAAGATAGTGTTGTAGCGGCGATCACAAAAAAGCGCGCCGCCGAGTTTTCTGATATCAGCAGGTGTTTTTATCCAGCTCGATGTTTTGGTATCGAAATCTCCTAGTTCCTGAAGCTCCCGGTATTGTTCTTCCGATAAAAGCTCAATGCCCATGGAAGTTGCCATTTCAGTAGCGCTATTTTTCGGTTTATTTTCTTTTCTTGATGCCAGCGCTTCTCCGTCGTAACAAATACTTCTGCGGTGTTTAGGACTTTCCGCCGAACAGTCATAAAAAATATAATCACCTGTGTTTTTATCATAGCCAACAACATCCGGTTCACCGCCGGTTAGTTCCATTTCATCAAGCGACAAGAGTTTTTTAGGATTCGCTTCCAGCTTTGCCTGCACGTTCGCCCATTCAAGCCCTTTATGACGTTTCATGTTTTTCTCAAAACGGACTTTTAAAACGTTGAGAAGTTCTTCGTGTTCTTTTGATGACTTTTCATTTTTCATTTTATCCACGTTTTAGTTAACGGAAACGATTTTTCTGTCAGCTGGCCTGAAATACCATGACACCGAAGTCAGGATCAGTAGCAATAAGGGTCCGAAAAATTCTTTGGCGCCATCTTCACTGGCTATGTGAGAAAAAATAGCACCCGACATAGCGAAAAAGAATCCTGCGTAAGCCCATTCCTTTAGTAAAGGAAATTTAGGAATAAGTACTGTTACAACTCCCAACATTTTCCACACACCCAATATCGTTAGAAAATAAAGAGGATAGCCCAGATGTGTAATCATATCTACTTCTTCCTTCATTTGAATTAATTGCACTAGTCCGGTTGACAGCATTCCTAATGCGAGCCAGGTAGTAGCGATCCAATAGATAATTTTGTTTCTTTTTGTCATGGTATATTATTTTAGTTTGTTTATGATGTCTTGTATTCTGTTGTGAGCCATGTTAATGCCTTGCGCAAAAGGTAACTTCAGTAGTTGATCTCTGAATTCGGCCGATCTGTATACTACATGCATAATAAGCTTGCTGGTATCGTGAGTGAGTTGTTCAAATTCCAGAAATTCCAGCTGGACAGGAAAAGGTGTATTCTCCATTTCAAATGTCCGTGTAATTTTTTTGTCCGGGTTAAACTCATGGATTGTACCATTGGCCCGAAATACAACTTTCCCCTGAGCATCTGATGTTTCAAACTGATAACTGCCATGCTTTTTATTTTCCAATTTCAGCACTTTTGTGCCCATCCATTGCTCAACAATTCCGGCGTCTGTATATGCCTTAAAAAGTAATTCCACGGGCAAATCAAACTCCCTTGATATGGTTAATTCCTGTTTACCTTCTTCGGCATGTATTTTTGTTTTTTGTCCCATATCATTTAATTTTTACCTGTTCTTACCTTTACGTGCGGATATTTTTTCATTAGTGTTTCTAACTTATCGAATCGCTCTTCCCACATGTTACGGAATGGCTCAATAAAATTGGCTATCTCTTTCATTTTTTTTGCATTAAGATGATAATAGATCTCCCTGCCATTTTGCTCTTGTTTAAGCAATTCACATTCGGTAAGTATTTGCAGGTGTTTTGAAACGGTGGGCCTGGCAGTGTCGAAGTTAGATGCAATTGCACCAGCCGTCATGGATTGGGAGGTGACCAATAGAAGTATGGCCCTTCTGGTAGGGTCTGCTATGGCTTGAAACACATCTCGTCTTAAATTCATTACGTAGCTATTTGACTACAAATATACATGTAGTTATTTAACTACGCAAGTTTTTGAAAAGCCAAACTTAAAAAAGGGTATTGGTGTTGACCGGACGGTAAATTGGCTTTGCGATGCACCGAAAACCCGCATTGCTTAGTTGCTTTCCTAACGGCAGTCTTTGCAAAAACTATCGTTTTGAAATTAAAGATAGTAAAACGATTTTATGGTTTAAATTAAGCGTGTAGAAAATTTGTTTAGAAATACAGGAAATTAATTCTGCTGATGACTTCGTCAACGAAAACAAAAAACGAAACAGAACCGGGAATTTGTCCGAAAAGTTTTTTTAATAGTTGATTGTATGAAGGAGGAGTATTTTTTGTGAAGGTTGTCAAGTTGATCTGTACAAACGCTCTATTAGTTGATTTTTCGGAAAACCATCAGCTTTCCTTCTCCAATTACGTGATAAAAATTTCCAATTTTGATTTCCTTCCCTTCTTTGTCAATGTAGAAGGGAATCGCATTTGCTCCGGAGTCACCACTGGGTGTCCATCGTAAAAGCATAGTTGTTCCCAAAGGAGTAAAATAGTAAGGTCCTGCGGGTCCATACTTCGAATTATTTCCAATTGTCAATTTAAACGTATGGTCTTCGACGATGCTGAAAAATTCAGATGTCCAGTGTGAAGTTAAAATAGTTGGCACAAAGCAAAATAAAAAAATGTCTGCGAAGCAGGCTTTTGAAAAGATTGCTTTACATGTACACAGCTTGTTTTACCTCCTGGTGCTTTCCACTAGTGAAACCGCTTCTTTTGGAGTCAATATTGGTAATGAACTTGATTTAAAGTCTTTAGTGTCACGAGTAACAATAAAGTCAATTTTACTTAAAGATTTTGCGCAGTTATATTGAATTGCATCTTCAAAGTCTTTGAAGTCCGATTTAAGTGACTTTTTTATGATGTCTTTAGATCCGTCTATTATATCTGCCCATTCATTTAGCTCAGTTAACATTTTAATTGTTTCAGTATGGGAACATGACTGTCGTAGTATGTAATAAATGTTATTATAAGAAACCGCAGAAATATAAATGTTAATTTCCTTATTAAACGAATAATTAAAAAGTCTTGCCGCTTCTATTGAAAAAGGCTTACGGTCTGCAAAAAAGTCTATTAATACGTTGGTGTCTAAAAAAATATTCTTCATGATTTATACTTTCTCAGCAGCCCTTTGGTTAATTCTTTTTTATAGTCATAGTTTTCAGGTAACTCAATAGCACCCATTAATTTTAAAATTTTAGGCGAAATACTTTCAGCTTTATTTTCTTTAGATGTCAATGACATAAGATAGTTTTCGACTATGTCCGACAGACTTTTGCCTTTTTGTTTGGCGTATTTCTTGGCAACTGAAATTACTGAGTCGTCAATTG
Organism: Sphingobacteriaceae bacterium; assembly: GCA_043716685.1. Lineage (GTDB taxonomy): Bacteria > Bacteroidota > Bacteroidia > B-17B0 > Aurantibacillaceae > Aurantibacillus. The sequence goes on from JAYSYG010000534.1 coordinate 7,977, forward strand.
TCAAAGTGAGTTTTGTTGTCATGATACGTGTGAATATATCATCAAAAATACGTGTAATATTTTAAATTACCAAAAAACCTCATAATAGGCATTTGAAATCATTTTAGACAGCCTCTTAGGAATTCATTTGTGTTAATTCGTGATCCGATAGCTATCGGATCGTGTTAAACTTATAGCGCCTGACAGACTCAGTCTGCAAACCAAACCTATGGACTTTCAGCACAGAATGGTTTATTTGAATAAATGAAAAGAAAAGAGTGAATGGGTTGTCTCTTTTAAAACCCGGAACAATGAACTGTTTAGTTAATTAACGCGATCAAATTCCGGGTTTTTAAAGAGCAGGACTAAATTAGTTCTAAAAGAAACAAATGTCAAGCATTTTAACACAGGCGAAGTACTAAATGTTTTAACTGCTGTTCATAACTCTTTAATTTACACCGGATCAGCATTTTGAACTGCTATGATCCAAATGGGTTTTAGGTGCAGTCTTTTTAACGAGGAGGAGGTTTCAAAATTTTTTAAACCATATAGGAACGTAGTTAGACATAGGTTTATGAATTATTGCGTTTAGCTGATCCTATGTTTCTATGTGGTTTAAAATAAAAGTGATTAAGATTGAACCACATAGAAACATAGGAAGGAAAGGAATACACGATCTGCCTGCTTAAAGTACTCATAGAGTAAGTGTTTCGCGCGCGAAACATTTCTATCTGGTCTTTTCTTTCTCTATGTAAAGTGTTTCTCCTATGAATAAATAAATTTCTAATGTCTATAAGCTTTTGACCAGTTACATGAATTTACATTTTTTTTTCCTCCTGTTAAAATAAAAATTACCCTACACTAAAAAGGCTCAATCCAACTTTTTTCCTGTGTACTGATCTTGTTTTTAGCTGAAGTAACTTAAAAGTATTTGGGGAATCGCCGCCCCCTTTAAGGGTTCTGGCCTGATAAGAATCAAGTAGTTTACTGAGTAGAGTCGTAATTTATTACAAAACTGTATTTTTTCCTTCACCAACCTGCGCTTACAGGCTTTACTTATATAATGGATTGTACTTACCGGTTTAATCAGGATTAATTAAAGATTTTATGCGTAGTGCCATTAAAAAGGCCTACCTTACGTATGCACTATGCGCAAGGTTGCTTAAAAATTTTTTTGCAGGCGATTTAATGGTTACCAGTATAAGAAGATGGAAAAAGAAAAAATAGATGACCTGCTTCAGGTTAGAAAAAACCTTGCTTCCGAAATGGAACAAAGGAAAGAACTTGCTGTTGAGCTTGTAATTTCTAACACTGAGCTTGCTTTCCAGATAAAAGAAAAAAATAAATGGCTTGCAGAATTGGTTCTTGTTAATAAAGAACTTGCGTTCCAGAATGTAGAAAAGGGAAAACGCGCGGCAGAACTTGTTCTGGCAAATATGGAACTGGCTTTCCAAAATGAGGAAAAGGAAAAGCGGGCTTCTGAATTATTGGTAGCAAACAAGGAGTTGTTATTTCAGAACGAGGAAAAAGGAAAACGTGCTGCAGAATTGATCATAGCGAATATTGAACTGGCATACCAGAACCAGGAAAAAGCAAAAAGGGCGACAGAGCTGATCATCGCAAATAAAGAGCATGTATTTCAAAGTGAAGAAAAAGAAAAACGTGCTGCGGAATTAAGTATCGCCAACACCGAACTTCTCTTTCAAAATGATGAAAAAGAAAAGCGTGCAGCGGAATTAAGTGTTGCCAATACAGAGCTTGTGTTTCAGAACGATGAGAAGGAAAAACGGGCGGCAGAATTGGGCGTAGCGAATACAGAACTTGCGTTTCAAAATAAAGAGAAGGGAAAACGATCGGCAGAGCTTGTTATAGCGAATAAGGAGTTGGCTTTCCAGAATAAGGAAAAAGAAAAACGTGCTGCGGAATTAAGTGTAGCAAATATTGAACTTGTGTTTCAGAATGATGAGAAGGAGAAACGGGCATCGGAATTGGGCATAGCGAACACAGAGCTTGCTTTTCAGAACGAGGAGAAGGGAAAGCGATCGGCAGAGCTTATTGTTGCAAATAAGGAGTTGGCTTTCCAGAATGAGGAAAAGGAAAAACGCGCCGCGGAATTAAGCGTTGCCAATACGGAGTTGGTATTTCAGAACGATGAAAAGGAAAAACGTGCGGCAGAATTAGGCGTAGCGAATACCGAGCTTGCGTTTCAAAATGAGGAGAAGGGAAAGCGTTCGGCAGAGCTTGTTATTGCGAATAAGGAACTGGCTTTCCAGAATGAGGAAAAGGAAAAACGTGCTGCGGAATTAAGTGTTGCCAATAAGGAGCTTGCGTACCAGAATGAAGAAAAGGGTAAGCGCGCAGCAGAGCTGGCCGTTGCCAACATAGAGCTGGCCTTTCAAAACGAAGAAAAGGAAAAAAGGGCTACAGAGCTGATTATGGTGAATAAAGAGTTGGAGCAATTCGCTTACATTGCTTCACACGATCTTCAGCAGCCTTTGCGGACGGTGGCTAATTATATGAAATTGTTTGAGCAAAATTACCTGCCCCAGCTTGACGAGGATGCTCATAAATATATTGGTTCTGCAAATAATGCCATTAAGCGTATGAGTTCGCTGATCACTTCTCTGTTGACGTTTTCGCAGTTGGGGAGTAACAAAATCCTTGCCCCCGTTGATTGCAGAAAAGTAATCGATGATGTGATAGAGGACCTGGAGAGTTTAATAAAAACAACAAATACAACAATCAGTATTTCGGAAATGCCTGTTTTAAACATGTATGAAACCGAGATGCACCAGCTCTTTCAGAACCTGATTACCAACGCAATTAAATTTCAAAAAAGCGAAACGATTCCTGATATTAAAATTTCAGCAGAACAGGTAGAGGGCAAATGGCAGTTTTCGGTGCATGATAATGGAATTGGGATAGAGAGTGAGCATTACGAAAGGATCTTTGATATTTTTCAGCGCCTGCATACCAAGAAAGAATTTCTTGGAAGCGGAATCGGGCTGGCTAATTGCAAAAAAATAGTACAACTGCACCATGGCGATATATGGCTTGAATCTGTTCCGGGCCAGGGGACGACATTTTATTTTACTATATCAAATTTAACATTATGACAGGAAAAGTAGGTTGCA
>JAYSYG010000535.1:0-3664 GCA_043716685.1 Sphingobacteriaceae bacterium
AAACAGAAATTATCGCCGGGTATACCGTATTCCAATCCGTATTGGCTAAACGAAAAACACGAACAGGGATCATATAAAGTAAATAACAAGGCGCTGATAGGCAGGCCTGAAAATGATGCAACAGCAAAAATTCTCTTTAGCCTCAGCATCCAGAATTTAAATTTAAACGTGGAGCGGGGCCTTGTATACAAATTTACAGATCCGGTGAAAGGCGAGGTTTACAGACCGTTTGAAGTTTTACCACCCGTAACACTAAATCTTCCCGAAAAAGTATTTGTGTTCACGGATATGAATCCAAAAACAGTTTTATTAACTGTTAAGGCTAACCTCGCCAATATTAACGGCACACTGCAACTGAACACAAGCGAAGGTTGGAATGTAACAATGAAAGATGCTGTTATAAAACTTACCAATAAAGGAGACGAGGTAATTGTAGAAGCAATCATTGTTCCCGCGAAAAATACGAAGGACGGAAAAATAGAAGCCTCGGTAATGATCGGTTCTAATAGCTACAACAAAGGTATTAAGCGCATTGAGTACGATCACATTCCTTATCAGTTTATTTTAAGTGATGCGGAGGCGGGCCTGGTGAACATTGATCTTAAAAAATCAGGAACAAATATTGCCTACATCGCCGGCGCGGGCGACGATGTGATGGCATGCTTAAAACAGGTTGGTTATACAATAACCCTGTTAACTGATGAGTTACTCACGAATGAAGATCTTTCGAAATACTCTGCAATTGTAACGGGTGTAAGGGCATATAATACAAACGATCGTTTGCAGGTACATTATAACAAACTTATGGAGTACGTTAAGAACGGAGGGAACCTTGTAGTTCAGTACAACACAAATAGCCGGGTTGGTCCGTTGCAGGCAAAAATGGGACCCTACCCTTTTTCCATCTCACGTGATAGAGTAACGAATGAAACAGCAGAAATACGATTTCTGAATGATAAACACATGGTGCTTAATTTTCCAAACCAGATCAGTCAAAAAGATTTTGAAGGCTGGGTGCAGGAGCGTGGAATTTATTTTGCGGAAGACCTGGATAAAAATTACGAAACAATTTTCAGTATTAATGATCCGAAAGAAAAGCAAAGCGAGGGCAGCTTGATCATTGGCAAATATGGAACAGGTAATTTCATTTATACCGGCCTGGTGTTTTTCAGGGAGTTGCCTGCCGGCGTACCTGGGGCTTACCGGCTGTTTGTAAATTTATTAAGTTTACCGCAGAATAAATAGACAATGGAAGAAGAGGAAGAAGAAAATCCACCCATATTGCGAACCTGGCGGAATGTATATTCGCTGGTGATCGTTGTTGAAATTGTTGTTATACTTTCTCTTTATTTTTTTACACGCTATTTTGCATGAGCCAGATAGATTGGTTAGTATTATCTGTTACACTTTTGTCCATTGTATTATACGGCACCTGGAAAAGCCGTGGTACAAAAAACATGGATGGTTACCTTCTGGCGGATAAAAAACTTCCGTGGTACATGGTAGGCTTATCTGTAATGGCAACGCAGGCCAGTGCCATTACATTTCTATCAGCACCAGGGCAAAGCTTTAACGATGGTTTAAGGTTCATACAGTTTTATTTTGGGCTTCCGCTCGCTATGATCGTGCTGTGCATCACGTTTATTCCTATGTTCAGGAAATTAAATGTATACACTGCTTACGAATACCTCGAAAAACGCTTTGACAATAAAACACGTTCCCTTACCGCGTTTTTATTTTTGCTGCAACGCGGGCTTTCTACAGGAATAACCATGTATGCCCCAGCCATTATTCTTTCTACCATTTTAAATACCGATATTAATTACATGATCATTTTTACAGGATTTATTGTGATTGGCTATACGGTGTACGGTGGCGCCAAAGCCGTATCACATACACAAATGCTGCAAATGGCGATTATTTTTTCCGGGTTGTTCTTATCTATTTACCTCGTTTTAAAAATGTTGCCGGCAAATGTTGGATTAATGGACGCTCTTACTATTGCCGGAAAAATGAATAAAATAAATGCAATCGATACACATTTTGATCTCAACAACCGGTTCAATATCTGGTCGGGGATCATTGGGGGATTTTTTCTCCAGCTCTCTTATTTTGGTACCGACCAGTCTCAGGTGGGCCGCTACCTGACAGGAAAATCCATTTCGGAAAGTCGCCTTGGGTTAGTAATGAACGGTCTTTTAAAAATACCCATGCAGTTTATTATTTTAATGATTGGTGTTTTGGTCTTCGTCTTTTACCAGTTTCATCAGGCGCCTATCTTTTTTAATAAAGTAGAAGTGAACAGGATTGAAAACAGCCTCTATAAAGAGGAATACAAAGCATTGGAAAAAGAATATGAAATTGCAACCATAGAAAAACAAAACAAGGTAACTAAACTCATTACTGCCATTAAAGAAAAAGACCAGCAAGCCATTAATTTAGCAGGTACAGAAGTTTCTCAGGCAGACAAACAGGTAACTGAAATCCGCAAAAAAGTTCCAAAACTTATTGAGAAAAACAATCCCAAAGCCGATAGCAATGACGAGAATTATATCTTCTTACGTTTTGTCACAGAACAATTCCCGGTAGGTGTTGTGGGGTTGCTCATCGCCATTATTTTCCTCGCGGCGATGGGTTCTATGGCCAGCGGACTTAATTCATTAGCCTCTACAACGGTTGTAGATTTTTACAAACGACTTATGAGAAAAGAAGAAAGCGATACGCATTATGTTTATGTTTCGCGGCTTAGTACAATAGGTTGGGGTATATTTTGTATTATAGTGGGTATTTATGCGAGTAGAGTTGGTAATCTTCTTGTTGCAGTAAATATTCTTGGGTCTTTATTTTACGGAACTATTCTGGGTATTTTTCTTGTGGCCTTTTATATGAAGAAAATAAAAGGTGATTCCGTTTTTTATGCCGCTTTGATCGCAGAGGTGTTCATTATATATGCATGGGTGTACGATCTTACTGCATTTTTATGGTTAAATGTTATCGGTTGCGTATTGGTAATGTTGCTTTCTTTGCTGATACAGATCTTATTTGACATGCGGGACAAAAACACAAAAAGTATAGAAAATGTCTCGTAATTCTGTCGCCCCCCTAAACAACTCTTTTAAATTCTGTTAACTCTTTAGCTATTTTATACTTTGTCTTTTTCCGGCTGCGTGAAACTATCAGATCACTGAGTGAATAAAAATCCATTTAGTAAAATTTAGGATTGGATGAGTGAGATGCCTTGACAATCCAAGGTTTCGCAGCATACCTTTATATCAAATAAATGTGCCATGAAAAAAATACTCAACACCCTGTCGATCGTTGTGTGTATTTTGGGATCATCTCTTAATGCTCAAACAAGTAAAGTTACATCTGGCACAGTGCAGGATCAATCAAAAACTGATCCAGCCGGTTCAAAAGAAACCTTTATTAATAATCAGAATTATCTTTCACCAAGTTCGTTAAAAGATTACCGTAATTATTATGGCGATTCATTAAAAGGATTTGATGAAGCCACTGTGAAAGCGGAACTTTTATCACGTGGTTATTATGGCCAGGAATTTATTAATGTGATGGGCTTTAGAAAAAGAGATTTTATTGAGAACAAATATAACATCGGGGCATACGCTGCGAAGCCTGCGCCTGTAGCTCCTCAAACTAATATAAC
>JAYSYG010000536.1:0-3641 GCA_043716685.1 Sphingobacteriaceae bacterium
CTTTTATTTAGATTTTCTGGATTTTTCAATTGATCATTGTCAATTTCTGCGATGTATATGTTCAGGTATGGCTTACCGTTGCGATACGAGGTTTTCGGATTCGCTTTGGTAGTTCTGCTTGATGCGAAAACTATTTTGTCTTTGTAATAACTGGTGCCAAAATCCTCAGCATCTGTATTTATACTTAAATTCTGTACTTTGTATTGAGGATTTTCCGTTACTAACCTGGTAAGACGAGATTTATTGGCTTCATAATCTATCGCGCGCAGATCAGAAGGCTTCGCTCCATTAAATTTATCCATCCATTTACCTGCTTCTTCATACTTTGAACTGGCTTTTAATACCATTGAATAATTGAAGTAGTCTTCGGATGTATTACCCTCTGACATAGTGAATAATTTCAGATAGGCCGCTTCGGCTTCTGTATTTTTATTCATCTTGTAATAACTAATCGCCAATTTTCTCTGGCCATCGGTTGTTAGTTTTTCTTCAGCGGTATAAGCCTCAATGGCCTTATCATAAGAATAGATAAAAAAGAAGGCGTCACCCTTTTTTTCATTCCTAGATTTTTGGATCCCATCTTCATTCCTGTCAAAAGTGAGTTCAGTATATTCTGAAAGCGATGGTTGTTTTTTTGAACTAGTTTCGGTATTAAATTTTTCACCACGTGGCGTCAGATATGTCTGTGAAGAGAGGGTGTAACTTATCCCAAGCAACGTAATAATGGGAAGATATAACTTTTTCATGTTTTTAATTTTTTGGTAGTTTAAAAGTATCTTGGTGAGTGGATTTGTTTTTTAGCGGCAGTCAGAAAATCATATCTTAACACAACTTCATGGCTTCCCTGGTTATATTTGCTGGTTTTTAATCCATACGACCAGTCAAATGAATATCCCAGATAAAGCTGTTCAGTAATATTAAATCCGATCAAGGCCCCAAAAGCATCATTGGTTCGGTACATTGCCCCTAAGGATAATTTCTTCATAATGATAAATGAAGCTGTGAAATCAGCCTGAATAGGAACTGCTGATGTTACCTTAACAAAAGTTGTCGGTTTAAAAGCAAGATTCTCAGATAAATTAAACACGGCGCCAGCAATGAAAAAATAATGTCTGTGCTCACTTCCACCCAATGCCCCATCCGTAGAGTACTTGTTTTCAATTAAATTTGGCACAGAAAGTCCTGCGTAAAAACGATCTCTTGAATAATAAGCACCAAAACCAAAATTAGGTGTAATGTGCCTGTTCACGTTGTTTTGAAACGAGGGATCAGCTTGCTGGTCGAGTGCCAAAGAACTTAAGTTTGCCTGGAAAATATTCACGCCGGCACTTAAACCCAAAGCTAATTTTGACTTGCTTGTAAGGTTCATCCTGTAAGCAAAATCACCATAAACAGACGTTCGGTTGCTCGGCCCTATTTTATCATTTAAAATCGAAAGTCCCAGCGCGAGGTGGTCGTTCCGTAAAGGAGAGTGCAGGGTTACTGATTGAACTATTGGAGCCCCTTTAAAGTTTACCCACTGCGATCGGTGAAGCCCGGTTACTGTTAAAGCGTCTCTGCTTCCCGCGTATCCCGGGTTTACCATTAATGTGTTAAACATATAGTGGGTATACATAGGATCCTGTTGCGCAGTAACATTTAAGCCGAGTAAAAGGGCTGAAATTACTGTTATTGCTATTTTTTTATTCTTTTTCATCTTCGTTTTTTTAAATAATTTGTTGCATTTAGTTTATTAAGGCTTGCACTTTCCAGTTGTTTTCTTTTAAACTTCACTGTTCTCTGCAAGCCTTATTTTGTTTGTTACCTGTTTAAATAAATAGTTCCTTTATAAACTTTAGAACCGTCTCCCAAATTAAGGGTATAGAAATAAGTTCCTACCGGTAGCTCGTCGCCACCAATTCTTAAGCCCATTGTTGTTTTTCCATCCCATGTGTTATTATAAGAATCTGCTTCAAATATTTTTTCACCCCAACGATTGAAGACCTCAAATTTATTATCAGGAAAGTTTCCTATCCCACGAATAAAAAAGACATCGTTTATTTCATCACCATTAGGAGAAAAACCTTCGGGAATGAAAAAATCAGCACATGCATTAACCATTACCGTTACAGTAGATTGCGCTGACCTGCAATTATTACTCGAAATGATCAAAGAATACGTACCTGCATCTGCAGCTGCGGCCGAAACTATAGCAGGGTTTTGAGAACCGGATGCATAATTATTAGGACCCGTCCAGCTGTACGTTGCTCCGGAAATTGTTTGAGCAGTAAGATTTATTGGCTTGCCTGTGCAAACTGAGAAGGATGGTATGCTAATTAGATTTTGAGTTGAGTTAACCACAAGGGAAACATTTGTGGATGTATAATTTGTTCCACATGCACCGGATATAATAAGATTGTAATTTGTAGAGGCGTCTGTTACGGCTGTAGGGTTGATCCCCAGGGTTGGTGAAGTTACTCCTGAAACGCTGCCACCATTTGTTAAATTGACAGTGCCATTTCTCCACTGATAGGTAAGACCAGCTCCGGATGCGGAAACAGAAAAACCTGCGGGGCTTCCAGCGCAAACGGTTTGATCAACGGCTGAAACAAGTACAACCGGTGAATTACTAAGAACTAACGCAACATTTGATGACGTGTAACTTGATGAACAGCCTCCGCTGATGATAACATTATAGTTAAGAGAAGAATCCGCTGGATTAACAGGGTTTATTACCAACGTTGGTGAATTTGCACCTGAAACATTTCCACCGTTAATCAGGTTCACCGTTCCATTTCTCCATTGATAGGTAAGACCTATACCTGGAGCGGATACAATAAAACTGGCAGAATTCCCAACGCAAACCGTTTGGTTGTTAATTGCCGCGGTAATTGTAGGAGACACATTGACTACCAATGCAACATTTGCCGATGTGAAATTTTGTGCGCATGTTCCATTTAATATAACATTGTAATTAGAAGAAGCATCACTTGCATTAACAGGATTAATTAGCAAGGTGGCAGAAGTTGCGCCAGAAATATTTCCTCCGTTAACTAAATTCACAGTTCCATTTCTCCATTGAAAACTCATACCGCTGTTAGATGGAGAAACCGAGAAACTGGCGGAACCACCCGTACAAACCGTTTGGTCGCTAATTGCCGCAGTAATTGTCGGTGAATTATTTATTGCCAGGGTAATATTTGCAGTAGTATAACTTCCACCACAACCGCCGGTAATTAAAAGATTATAATTATTAGCAGCATCTACTGCAGCAACTGGATTGATTGTAAGCGTGCCAGTTGTAGCTCCTGAAATTGTTCCACCATTTATTAAATTCGTTGTTCCTTTTCTCCATTGATAAGAGGTCGCACCCACTACAGAAACAGAGAAAATTACCGGGCTGCCTACGCATACAGTTTGATTATTAACAGTCGCAGAAATGGTTGATGAAGCACTAACAACCAACGAAACATTAGAAGTAGTATAATTTCCTGCACAACCGCCGGTAATTACAAGATTATAATTATTGGCAGCATCTAAGCCACTAACAGGATTTATAGTTAAAGTAGCAGTAGTTGCACCAGAAATATTCCCACCATTAATTAAGTTAGTTGTTCCCTTTCTCCATTGAAAAGCTGTTCCACCAGTAGAAGAAACAGAAA
>JAYSYG010000537.1:0-3619 GCA_043716685.1 Sphingobacteriaceae bacterium
GAGAACAACGGCTTTTATTTTATTGTACACGATATAGATGCTGTAACTGCTCAGTTGCAGGGTAAAGTGGAACTGAAATTATTAAACGACATGGCCAAGACCATCCTGATAAAAGTGAAGGATGTGAACTCAGCTAAATCAACGGATATTGTGAATGCAATCACAGAAGAGTACCTGAACTACGATGTAGAGCGTAAAAGCGAAAGCTCCAGGAATATCCTAGCCTTTATTGACAGCCAGCTGGGAAGCGTTTACAATGACCTTAAGGACACAGAGGGCGACCTGCAAACATTTAAAAAGGAAAAGAACATAAGCGAGAAGGACAATATTATTAATAATGAATTAATGCGGTATTCTACGGTTGAAGACCAAATGTTGAAGGCAGAGATGGAAGAACGGATCATTGTCGAGATCCAGTCGAATATTGCTAAAAATAAGAACATCGATATTTATCAGCTTATCTCGCTGATTTCCGGTACCGAGTATGAAAATGTAATCAAGGACGTAACACAGAATATCCAGAAGCTACTAAATGAAAAGGAAAACCTGCTCTATGCCGTTACTCCCAACTCTGAGAACATAAAACAGGTAAATTACCAGATAGAAAACCAGAAAAAATTATTACTCGAAAGTCTGGATGGAGTGAGATTAAAATACAAAAGCAAATACAAAAGTCTTCTCGAAAAATCCTCAAGCTTTAAAACAAGGCTAACACAAAGTCCTGAAGACGAAGTTGAATTCTCCCGCCTCACACGTTTATACTCCATCAGCGAGAAGTACTACACTATGCTGCTTGAAAAGAAAACCGAATTTTCCATTTCCAAAGCAGGTTACGTTTCAAAAAACATTATCCTTGAAAAAGCAATGGGCGTGGGTGCACAGGTTTCTCCAAGCCAGCGCAATGCCATCACAGTTGCCTTGCTTGTTTCGTTTCTTCTGTCGTTAGGACTTGTTTTTGTGCGGTATCTTTTTCACGATAAGATCTATACACTTTCGGATATTACAAAATATTCGAGTGGCAATGTATCGTTGCTGGGCATCATTCCAAAATATGAGAATGACATTCCGGTATCACAGCTCATCGTGGACAAGAATCCCAAGGCTCTTATCAGTGAGGCATTCAGAACCGTAAGGACCAATCTTGGTTTTATCGATTCAAACGAGGGTACTAAAATTGTTTCTATTACCTCCACAATAAGCGGTGAAGGTAAAACCTTTGTTGCCATTAATATTGCCGGGGTGCTGGCTTTCACGGGTAAAAAGGTGGTTATTATTGACCTTGATATGCGTAAGCCGAAGATCCATAAAGGGTTTGGCGTATCTAACAACATTGGGATGAGTACGATCTTAACAGGGATTACACCGGTAGAAGATTGTTTTATGAATAGCCCGATGGATAATCTTAAATTTATTACGGCAGGTCCTTCGCCTCCTAATCCTTCAGAGTTGATTTTAAGTAATAAGTTGGATGAGGTGCTTAATTATTTAAAAACCCAGTTTGATTATATAGTAATTGATAACGCTCCAATTGGTCTCGTTACAGATGGAATTGCTACTATACAAAGGGCCGACTATCCTATTTATGTTTTCAGGGCCGGGTACTCACGTAAATTATTTACGCAGATTCTCGACAGGCTTAAGAATGAATCGCATGTAAAAAATCTTTCCGTTGTATTAAATGACGTGGACGTAAGCCGCAAAATTTACAGCTACAACTACGGTTATGGCTATGGCTACGGCTATGGCTATGGCAGCGGCTATTATAGTGATGATGAAAAATTTAAATCACGAACAAAAAAGAAGTAATGGAAGTTATTGAGACGAAATTAAAAGGTGTACTGGTACTTAAGCCTAAAGTGTTTGAGGATGCCAGGGGATATTTTTTTGAAAGTTATAATGCGAACCTATTTAAACAGGCCGGACTTGATCTAGATTTCGTGCAGGACAATCAATCACTTTCACAAAAAGGTGTGCTGCGCGGGCTGCACTTCCAGAACAACCCCTGGGCACAAGGGAAACTGGTGCGCGTAATTAACGGTGCCGTCTTTGATGTGGCCGTGGATATCCGGAAAAGCTCGCCTACTTACGGTCAGTGGTTTGGCATGGAACTCAATGAAAAAAATAAATGGATGATGTACATCCCACCTGGTTTTGCGCATGGCTTTGCTACACTACTGGACAATACCATATTTTCCTATAAATGCACAAATTTTTACAACAAAGCCTCTGAAGATTGCCTTTTATGGAACGATCCTGACATCGGCATTGACTGGAATCTTGAGAATCCACTTTTATCTGACAAGGATCTGGAAGGTAAACGTATTAAGGATTTTGTAAGCTTATTTGAATAGACTGAAATATAGCTCTGCCCAACACAGCTTTTCTTTAAACACATTATTATGAATCTAAGTTTCCATTTCATACTTACGACCATTTTTATCGTATGCTTTGTTTTTTCGCTGCTTATTAATTACATCCTGCTGCGCTTTGCGCAAACATTAGGCATGCGTAACCGTGAGGCACAACAGCAGGTGCGCTGGAACCCGGATTCAAAACCTTCGCTCGGTGGCATTTCATTTTACGTGGTGTTTCTTTTTGCTTTTATCTTCACCATTATTCTGCCGCATAAAAATGCAGGTTTCAATATCCAGATCATAGGCATCCTCATGTCTGCCACTTTGGCTTTTCTGATGGGGCTTGCAGACGATGCCTTTAATACACAACCCTTATTAAAATTTCTTACGCAGATCTTTTGCGCACTTATCGTTATTTTTTCAGGACATAGTGTAGTTATTTTCGAAAACCTGTTTTTAAATTACCTTGTTACTATTATTTGGGTAGTGGGCTTAATGAATTCCATTAATATGCTTGATAATATGGATGGCATAAGCTGTCTTGTGTCAATACTCGCTTGTTTTTTTATGGTTGCGGTAAACGTTTCACTCTTTAATACAACGAGTTATGCTACTACGCTTAATCTTGGAGTGTTAGGGGCTTTAGCGGGGTTTCTGGTGTTTAATTTTCATCCTTCAAAAATGTTTATGGGCGATACTGGAAGCCAATTCCTCGGACTTTTTCTTGCAGTGATGGGAATTGATAACTGTTGGAACAACCCTACTTCTCCTTCTCTGAATGGCTTTCCGGTTGCCAATATCGTAATTGTTGCGCTAGTGTTCTTATTACCACTCACCGATACAATTTCTGTTGTTATTAACAGGCTTAAGGAGGGGCGTTCTCCTTTTGTCGGTGGTAAGGATCATACAACGCATCATTTATTTTTCAGGGGGCTTACTGAAAAGAGAATCGCCTTACTTTTCTTTGGGCTGGGCAATATTGGAATTTTATTTGCTTATTGGCTGGTGATCCGTTTTTCTTACACTCTGTTTTTTATTTCTATCGCTTATATTTTACTGGTCTCCATATCTTTGTACCTTGTTACTGTTCTTAAAAAGAAAACCTGAAGGTTTATCTGTTTACTGCAACGAAATAGTAAGAAAAACGTATAAATAACAACGGTCCCGATGCGAACTCCGGGCTGAAAATTTTTAACCATGAATCTCAGCAGGTTTTTACTCGCGCATAACGTCTCACGCACCTCGCTTTTATTTGTAGTGTTTAC
>JAYSYG010000538.1:0-3618 GCA_043716685.1 Sphingobacteriaceae bacterium
AGTTATTACCACCGCCAGTATTCTTTAAATAACTTTGGTCATTCGGAAGAAAACTTGCCCCGGCATTCAGCATAGAAAAACTTCCCTGGGTTTCTGATACTGGAATATTGGATAATACCTGGTAATACACTTCCGTTTTAATTCTCCAATCCTTAAGAGGGAGTACGTCGTAACCTAAAACAAAATGCTGGCTGCGGGTGAATCCGAGGTTTTTATTGGTTTGCACATAGGTTCCATCCGTAAGGCGTGTTCTGTAAAAATACACATCAATGGGCTGCATTTGACTGTGCATGCCGTAACCCATGCTAAAGGTATGCTTTTCGGAGAGCTGATATTTTAAACCAATGCGCGGTTCAACAGAGCTGGAATTATTAAGTGCAAGGAATTGCATATGCAAACCCGCATTCAGTGTGAGTTTGTTATTAAAACGGTATTTGGCCTGTGCATATACCTGGTGAAGCGAAGTATTGTCATTAAAATCCCAGTATTGACGCCATACGGAATTTGAATCTTTCTGGCGCGCATTCAACATCAACGCAATTACCTCAGAAATAACGCCCGCCTTTATAAATAACCGCGAATTTATTTTTGAGTTGTAGGAAGTATTTATAGAGTAGTGGATCTGGTTGGTTTTATTTTCAACATTTCTTTCCAACGGTTTTACATCTGTTGCAACATTATCCTCCAGGTAATTACTGCCATTATAAGTTACACCAACAATTGTGTTCACGTATGAACGCTCGTTAACTTTTATAAAATGTTTTAGTCCAAGCAAGCCTATATCGCTGGTAAAATAAGAGTCTTTGGTTGGATTTGCGAAAAGATCGGTAGTATCAATCTTATCGTGGAGAAATTTAATATTGCTTTTTGCTCCTAACCCGAAGAGGGTAAACTTCCCAAATTTGGTTTGACCACCGGTAATTTTAAAAGAGAGATCCTGATAAAACGGGGTTGCTGTTGTGCCAATAGGGATCCCTATTTTTTGAGCTACTCCCGTAAACGAGTAACGGTAGGCCAGCAGGTACGAAGACCCTTTTTGTTTATTAATTGGGCCTTCTGTCATTGCCTCTAAACCTGTAAGCGCGCCGAGTTGAAGTGTGTGTTCTCTTTTCTCCGAATTCCCGCTTCTAAAACCAAGATCAAATACTCCGGCATTGGCGTTGCCATATTCTGCAGGGAAAGCGGAAGTGAAGAAATCGGAATTCTTGATCACGTTCGTATTAATCGCGCTTACCGGTCCGCCGGTTGTGCCCACTGTTGAGAAATGAT
The DNA here is from genome assembly GCA_043716685.1 of Sphingobacteriaceae bacterium. Taxonomy (GTDB): domain Bacteria; phylum Bacteroidota; class Bacteroidia; order B-17B0; family Aurantibacillaceae; genus Aurantibacillus. The sequence goes on from JAYSYG010000538.1 coordinate 1,270, forward strand.
TGGGGTTGGGGATATTAAGACCTTCTATGCGCCACAAAACACCGGTGGGAGAATTTCCGCGAATGACAATATCATTCCGTGAATCATCGGGAGAGCTCACACCTGCAAAATTAGCGGCCAGCCGTGAAGGATCTGAACGCCCGCCGGCGTAGCGGTTTACTTCTTCCATGGAAAAAGAACGCCCGCTTACCGATACCATTTCATTTTGCGTTTCATTTTTTTTAGAACCTGAAACAACTACTTCCTGCAGGGAGGAAATGTTTTCTTCCATTCCTATTTCGAGCACCACTTCTTTACCGGCGCTAACGATCACATTCGGCATAACAATTTCTTTATAACCGAGGTAAGAGATCTTCAGGTCATAACGGCCTACTTTTACGTTGGTTATTTTAAAACGTCCTTCGGCATCACTCACAGAACCTTTAACTGGGTCTACTCCGGGCAACATGACATTGGCTCCCGGAATTGGTGTTTGTGATTGTTTATCGAGGATCACACCACGGATGGTTTGTGTGGGTCCGGTTTCTGTATTATTTTGTGCTTTTACTCCATTAAATAAAAGAGTTGCAAGAATAATCGTAATTAATTTTTTCATAGGGGTTTTGATTTACAGGTCAAAACTATACCTATTCTCTCCGTGCCGAAAGAGAAAAACTATGAGTTGTTGAATTGGGGGGGTGAGTTGTAGAATATATCCAAGGAAGAAAGTGGCCGCAGATTTCAGGGATTATACTGATGCAGATAAATCTGTGATCTGCGAATCTGTAGTTTTAAACTGCGGGTATTACCCCACCAAATGGCTCAAAATCTCCGGCATGTTAATTCCCATGTGGGTTTCAGAATAAACACACTTCCCCTCCTTTATAAGAAGTACCTGCGGGGATTCATGTTCTACATTATAATGATGTGCTATTTCGTTGGAAACATTCCTATGTGCATGAAGATCGAGATAATAAGGCGTTACAAATTCTTCGTCCTGATCTTTCCAATTCCTTTCTATTCTGTTCAGTGCTGTGCTACTGATGCTGCATGTTGTGCTGTGTTTTAAAATCAATACCGGCTTAGTTGAAGATAGCACGTCAAGTTGCGCAAGCTGTTCAATGGAGGTGAGTTCGTTCCAGTTCATAACACAAAGATGACTATTAAATAATGAAACCAATGTTATTTTTTGTAAAAGAGAATGACAGCCTTATTTCTTAAAAAAAGTCATCGTTTTTTCTATTACATCTTTGGCGTTTAAAGGCAATTCGGTTCCTGTAAATGGATGCTTCACCCCAAAGGTATGGTCACCTCCTTCAACAGTGAAAAGCTTTGCATGTTTTGCGCTTTTAATTAATTCTTCGGCATCGTGAAAGTCTACAGCCTGGTCGGTGGTACCGTGTATGATAAGAAAAGGGATTTCAACCTTTTTGATCGCATGCAAAATATTCAACCGTACTTTATTCGCAAGTATTGTTTCGTAGAACTGGTAGTATAAAGGCATATCCTGCTTTGTGCGTGCATTCTTTGCATACACGACTCCATCTTTTTTCCAGGTTTCGATCGTGCGTTTTTTAGTGCGGTTAACAAAATCACTTACAGCTGCCCAGGTAACTACTTTTTTTACGCGATGGTCTTCTCCTGCTTTTAAAATAGTTATACCACCACCACGGCTATGCCCCAGCAAATATAATTTTTGCGGATCCGTTTCATCTTTCAGTCCCTCGTAACCCAGCGACCAATCGATTACTTTTTTAAGATCGTCAAGTTCTATTGTATAATTATTATTTCCAAATGCAACAAGGTCGCCTAAAGATTCCGGGTCTGCGGGAGTTGTGCCATTGTGCGAAAAATTAAATTTAATAAATACAAAACCGGCTTCCGCGAATTGTTCAGCCATTAAATTAAAATGTCCCCAATCTTTAAAGCCTTTAAAACCATGTGAGAAAATAATGATGGGTTTGGCCTCACTGTTATTCTTGTAAACAACATCCAGAAGAATTGGTTTTTCCTTGCTGCCCGGAATGAGAAAATTTCTGAGTTGCTTCATATTTGCTAACGCAATATAAGTATTGGTATGCACTTTAACCACTCGGGCATAGCCGATAAATGCACGCAAGTAACCTTTCATTTGGGTTTAAGGCTCACAGTTTGCAATACTGGTATTTTCGAGTACATTTACACCAATGAAAAAGGTGTCTTTCCTCACTTTATTTTTCTCTCTCTCTTTTCCAACTAGTGCTTCCGTAATAACCAATATTTCGGTAGATGCCCCGGTTTTCTATATCTTATCCACGCTTATTGGCTTAATGCTTATTTTCAATTGTATCCTGTTCTATCCTTTTGTAAAAAAACGATCGTCTTTACTTA
>JAYSYG010000539.1:0-10938 GCA_043716685.1 Sphingobacteriaceae bacterium
ACGTTATTTCACACAAAATGAGACAGATGCCGGTTACCGTATGGTTTTGGTTGGTGCTGAGATCGCAAAAGGCTTGTATGGAGAAGAAGACCCGGTAGGAAAACAAATTAAAATAGCAGGGCAGAAGGCAACGGTTATTGGCGTAATTAAAAAAGAAGGTGAGAGTTTACTAGGCCTCAGCTTCGATTACCAGGTAATAACGCCGTTTAATTTTGCACGGTATATTATGGATACCCGCTCTGAAAATTCCGATCCTACCATTTATGTAAAAGCAAAGCCAAATGTGAGTAATGCAGAGATGATGGACGAATTGACCGGTGTGCTTCGCGGACTTCGTAAACTAAAACCTGCAACAGAACCGAATTTCGCCCTCAACGAGACCAGCCTCTTAAGTAAAGCCTTTGATGCCTTGTTCGATATTATTGGAACTGCCGGCTGGATTATTGGAGGTTTTTCCATACTGGTAGGAGGATTTGGGATTGCCAACATTATGTTCGTTTCCGTTAGAGAACGTACCAATTTAATAGGCATTCAAAAAAGCCTTGGCGCTAAAAATATCTTTATCCTGTTCCAGTTTTTGAGCGAAAGTGTATTATTGAGTTTTATTGGTGGTTTTTTCGGGCTGTTGCTTACGTTTGTCATAACCGAACTAGGCAAGGGAGCCATTGGTATGGACATAAGCCTGAGCAGTACCAATATCATCCTGGGCTTTACTATTTCGATCCTTATTGGCATTATCAGTGGTTTTATTCCGGCTTACAGTGCTTCGCAATTAGACCCGGTAGAAGCGATACGAACGAATTAAGAAAAATGAAGAGTATAAAATTCGATAGAACCAGAACTAAAATGAACCATAAATCAAGACGAATCGTCTTGCCTCCTGTAGTCTTGGTTCCTGACTCTCGACTATGAAACGCCCCACCATCATATCCATTATCTGCATTATAGGGTATCTTGCCGTGCTTATAACCTTCCCTCAGGTATTTTCCCCACCTATAAAGAAACTCGGAATGTTTATGCCAGCCCTGTTTGGTATATTGGTCTCAGCGCAGTTTATAGCCTGTGTGGGTATCTGGTATTACAAGCAATGGGGGGTGCAACTGTATTTACTGGCTTTTTTTGCCAAGACTCTCTTTTTCCTCACCACAGATCAAACCGGGTTTAGTTTTTACTTTGGAGCATCTATTTCCTTGATCTCCATTGTGTTATTATTGTGGCACTATCCCAAAATGAATCCGAATCTATAACAAGGAGTCTCCGCGCCAGGGATGTAAAGGCCCGATATGTATCGGGCTGGTTCTTTTCGCTCGGCCTGTCTCTTTGGGCGAGCGGAAAAACCGTAGCAGGGCAGCAAGCCAGTGGCTTGATGAGCCAGCTTGTGTTTAGTGGAGCCCGGCGCAGCCCGGCCGGGCGCCCAAATAAAAAGAACACATGCACTTATAAAACCTCAACCTAAAACATTCACCGGAGTTTATGCCCCAATCATCTAAAAAAGTGCTATTTTTTGAAATAAATTCGTTTCATGAAAATAAAATTGTATATCTTTAAATAGGAATTGAAAAAGTGCCCATTTTTTCATTCCCTCACTAGAAAGTACATTTTAATCACTAGAACACATGGTTGGCGAAGTAGAGACATCTGAAATCCTTGATACGCTTAAAAGCTTTTTTGGCTTTGACGGATTTAAAGGTAACCAGGAAAAAATTATAAAAAACTTATTAAATGGCAAAGATACCTTTGTTATAATGCCTACCGGCGGGGGTAAAAGCTTATGTTACCAATTGCCTGCCCTGATGAGTGAAGGAACTGCCATTGTTGTGTCTCCGCTCATTGCCCTTATGAAAAACCAGGTGGATGCCATTCGCGGCTTTGCCGACCAGGATGGCATTGCCCACTTTTTAAACTCCTCTTTAAATAAGAGTGATATTACCCAAGTTAAAAAGGACGTTCTCTCTGGTAAAACCAAATTGTTATACATAGCCCCTGAAACCTTAACCAAAGAAGATAATATTGCTTTTTTTAAGGAATTTAAGATCTCTTTCTTCGCGATTGATGAAGCACATTGTATTTCAGAGTGGGGACATGATTTCAGGCCAGAATACCGGCGCCTGCGTCCTATTATTGATGCGGTTGGTTCAGTGCCGGTAATGGCACTAACGGCTACGGCTACACCGAAAGTTCAACAGGACATCCAGAAGAATTTAGGCATGATGAGCGCCGAGCTTTATAAATCGTCGTTTAACCGAGATAATCTATATTACGATGTGCGTTCAAAACAGAACGTTATTAAAGAGATCATTAAATACGTAAAATCAAATTCCGGTAAAAGTGGGATCATTTATTGCCTGAGCCGAAAGAAGGTAGAGGAAATTGCTGAAGCCTTAAAAGTGAACGGAATTAATGCCGCTCCTTATCATGCAGGTCTTGATGCCAAAGAACGGGCCAAAACACAGGATGGATTTTTAATGGAAGATCTGAATGTGATTGTGGCTACTATTGCCTTCGGTATGGGAATTGACAAGCCGGATGTGCGTTTTGTCATCCACCATGATATTCCAAAATCTTTGGAAGGGTATTACCAGGAAACGGGCCGTGCAGGACGTGATGGCGGTGAAGGAAAATGTGTGACGTTTTACAGCTACGACGATATTTTGAAGCTGGAAAAATTCATGAAAGATAAACCGGTTGCCGAACAGGAGATTGGGAAACAAATGCTTTCTGAAACGGCTTCTTTTGCGGAAACCAGTAGCTGCCGCCGTAAATTTTTACTGCATTATTTTGGCGAAGAATTTGACGAGGTAAGATGTAATGGCATGTGTGATAACTGCCGTCATCCTAAACAAAAATTCGAAGCAAAAGAAGACCTTGAATTAGCATTGGAATGTGTAGCAGAGATCAAGGAAAAACATAAGATCAAAGATGTGATCAATGTGCTGATGGGAACGTTGACGGCTACCGCTAAAACATACAAGCATAATGCAATTGAAACCTGGGGTAAGGGCGTAGATCACGACAAGGACGAAAAATACTGGCAGGCCGTTTTACGTCAGACCATCGTTAACGGGTTTTTAGCTAAAGATATTGAGAACTATGGTTTATTACGGCTAACGGAAAAGGGTCGTACCTTTTTGAAAAAACCATACAGCATTAAATTTACAAGAGACCACGACTACGCTAACGGAGATCATCCTGCGAATGACGACGATGTGTTGGTAGGTGGGAAAGGCAGTGGTACTGCGGCAGACGAAATACTATTTTCACTTTTAAAGGACCAGGTAAAAAAAACCGCGAAAGCAAAAGGATTACCGCCTTATGTTATTTTTCAGGAACCCTCTTTGGAAGAAATGTCCATCCAGTATCCTATTACCATGGACGAGATGACCAAGATCAGCGGTGTTGGAACAGGCAAAGCTTTAAAATACGGCAAGCCATTTGTTGACCTGATCAAAAAATATGTTGAGGAAAACGAGATCGATCGTCCTGTAGACATGGTCATTAAATCGGTAGTAAATAAATCCGGTTTAAAAGTATACATCATCCAGAACATCGACAGGAAAATAGGATTAAAGGAAATGGCAAAAAGTAAAAACCTCACGCTGCCAAATCTCTTAACTGAAATAGAAACAATTGTTGAATCCGGAACCAAAATAAATATCAACTATTATATTGATGATTTAATGGATGAGGAGAAACAGGACGAGATCCTCGAATATTTTAAAGAAAGCGAAACGGACAGTGTTCATGCGGCTTTAAAGGAACTTGGCGAAAATGATTATTCTGAAGAAGAGATCCGTGTAATGCGAATTAAGTTTCTTTCTGATTTCGGGAACTAAAGACACTAATTTCACGAATTGCACTAATTTAGGTTATAGATCCGGCTCATTGAGTCGGATCTTTTGTTATAGAGTAATAGCATTCGTGTCAATTCGTGAAATTCGTGTCTTAATATTTTGGACCAACAATAATTTATCCCCCTTTTTTTCGTTTCTTTAGAGCGGATGTTCTCAGAAAAAATCCATAGGTATCTTTTTTTCTTTGGCCTGTTCGGGCTGGGTTTTGGCATGATGATCGGCGCAGTCCCTACAAGTGTGCCGCAGTTAATACTCGCTGGCAATTGGCTGTTGGAAGGGGATTTCCGTCGTAAATGGGTACAACTGAAAACAAACACGATTTTCTGGGTGCTGAGCGCAGTGTTTTTTATTCACCTCATTGGCTTGTTGTATTCACAGGACCTGGAAGCTGCTGTAAATGATGTAAGAACCAAAATCCCTTTAATGCTTTTGCCTCTTTTATTTTTTACAGCAAAACCCTTAACACAAAAAGAATTTCACATAACACTGTATTGTTTTATAGTCGGTTGCGTTGCGAATACGTTATGGTGTCTGCTTTATAGTTTTGTTTTGCATCCTAACGAAGTGCTAAGAGATGCGTCGCGTTTTATGAGTCATATTCGTTTGGGTCTTTACCTGAATATGGCAATTGCTGCCTGCATTTATTTTGCTGTGAAAGCGACAAATTTTTATAAGCGGTTTGGATTGGTGTTACTCTCGGTTTATTTTGTATGCGTGCTGTATATTTTGGGACTTGCCTCCGGACTTGCTAATTTTGCCATCTTGTTTTTATTGGGAGTGTGTGTGATCATATACCGTCAAAAAACCACTATAAAGTTTGCGGGACTTGTTGTTCTGGTTGGGTTTATCGTACTGCTTGTCAATTATATTTTAGTTATAAAAGAAGCGCAGTTAAACGTAAAACCTGGTAAAAATAATGAACTTCTGGAGTTTTCCCCCTCAGGCAGGACGTATATTCATTTCGAAAAAACCGGCCAGAAGGAAAACGGAAATTATGTACAGATAAACATTCAGCCCGAAGAGCTCCAACGCGAATGGAAAAGACAAATGCCTGCAGATAGTTTTAATTATGCGCCGCGCCACAATTTTAATCGCTATATAGTGCTGCAACGCTACCTCGCCAGCAAAGGGCTGAACAAAGATTCGGCAGGAATTGCCAGTTTAAGTTCTGAGGACAAAACAAACATTCAAAAAAATATTTTCAATTATGAATATCCTTCCTGGTCATTTCTTCACAAGCGTACGTACGAGCTTGTAAACGAATACGACGAATTTATAAATAACCGTACAATCAATGGTCATTCTTTAACCATGCGCTTGTATTTCTGGAAGGCTGCAGTACAGCTTATAAAAAAGAATGTTCTTTTTGGTGTCGGTACTGGCGACGTGCAGGTAGAACTGAATAAAGTTTACGTGGAAACAAAATCTCCGCTGGACGTGGAATGGTACAAACGTCCGCACAATCAATTTTTAACGGTGACGATTTCCCTAGGTATTATTGGTTTATTTATTTTTTTAATGAGTATTATTTACCCGGCGACTATATTAAAAAAGGATCTTCCGAAATTGTACTGGCCCTTTTTTATAATTGCAATTATTTCTTTCTTTTTGGAGGATACACTTGAAACCCAGGCCGGTTGTACGTTCTATGCTTTTTTTACCAGTTTGTTTGTATCGGTGGGGTGGTATCGGAAAAGATCACAGGTTAATCGTTAATAGTTATAGGTTATTCGTTATGAGTTGCATTTGAATCGTTAAGTATATTAACCTATAACTATTAACCAATAACCCACCTGCTAAAAAGCCACAAACTCCTGCGGATTAATAGGAGACCCGTTAAACCACAATTCAAAATGAAGATGCGGTCCGCGGCTTTTTTCGCCGGTGTTTCCTACCACTGCAATTGCTTCGCCTGACTTTACCCTGTCGCCCGTTACTTTTAAGAAAGAAGAACAATGCTTATATATACTAATGAGATTATTGCTGTGTTGAACCTGCACCACATTGCCATCAGCTGCAGAAAAACCAGTAAAAATAATAGTTCCGTCAAGCGTGGTTTTAATGGTTTCGTCCTGTTTGGTCACAATATCAACACCAAAATGATCTTCATTAAGATCAAAAGATTCAGTGATAAGTCCCTTAACCGGTGTAAAAAACACGGCCTCTCCAAGCCCTGTATATTTTAATTTGGCCAGGCTGCTATTGGTATTACCCTTATTTTGTTCGTATTCAGCCCTAAATTGTATATCGCTTTGGCTTGGAAGCGTATTTACTTTGGCAAATTTACCGGTGGTATCTTTTTTAGGTTTTTGCGTTTTTGTTTCCACCTTTTCTTCCACAGCCTTTAAAACACTGGTAAGGTATACATCCCTTGAGCCCACGGCCTGTTCAAGCGAATCGGCTTTAATATTCAGATCCAGGATTTGCTTGCGCTCAGCAATGTCTCCATAGCCGGGTATATATTCTCTTAAGGGAGTGAAGGCTACCAGGCTTATCACAACACTAGTCATAACAATAGTAATGGCGGCTACACCTATTATAATACCCAATGGCGAAAGACGGAGAGAGAATTTCTCGCCGAAAGTTGCGTCGTTGAGGATCACAAGACGGTATTTTTTGCCCAGGAAGCGTAAAAAACGTTTCCAACGGGTAGATTTTGATGATTCCATCGGGTGTAAAGATGCAAAAAAATATTTTTCACCGGAAACTTGCAAGACAATTAAAGTTTCCATAGTTTTGTGGCCGAATTAAGAAAAATGGAACCACAGGAAAAAATACTTAAAACATCTTTAGCATTGTTTTTTAAATATGGGATCAAACATATTACTATGGACGATATCGCTAAAGAGCTAGGTATGTCTAAGAAAACAATCTACCAGTTTTATAAAGAAAAAGACGACCTGGTAAACCAGCTTTGCAGTAATGAGTTAAAAGAGCAGGAGTATAACTTTGATGAAATGAATAAAACGGCTAAGGATCCTATTCACGAGATAATGTTAATTTCTGATAAAATGAGGGTTATGATGCAAAATATTAACCCAATGTTCTTTTTAGACCTGCAAAAATTTTACCCGACTGCTTTTCAGAGATTTCAATCGTTTAAAGAAAATTGCGCATACAAAAACATCTATACCAATATTAAGAAAGGAATAGATCAGGGGGTTTACCGTTCTGATCTGGACCCGGAGTTTGTTTCCCGGTTAAGGTTAGCACAAATAGACATGCTAATGTTTGGAAACTACTTCACTTATGAAAAAATAAGTTTTGCAAAAACCCATGCGTTGGTACTCGATATTTTTATTTACGGCATTTGTACTATTAAAGGACATAAACTATTTAATAATTATAAAAAAATAAACGAAGAAGAATAAAATAATAATTTATGAAAGAGTTCACTAAATATCTATTCATCCTCGCCCTAATGGTGACGATGTACCAAACACAAGCGCAGGAAAACAAAACAAGCTTTAGCCTGCAGGAGTCTATCGACTATTCGCTTAAGCACAGTCCGAATTATCTGAATGCGGAACTGGATTATCAAAGTGCAGATTACAGAAGGAAAGAGATTACCGGGATGGGATTGCCTCAAATTAACGGTAGCATTGACTTTAAGGATTATCTCAGCATCCCTACATCTTTGTTGCCTGCACAGATCTTCGGAGGACCGGAGGGAACTTTTATCCCTGTAAAATTCGGAACAAAGTACAATGCTACAGCAGGTTTAAGCGCCAGTTGGAATATTCTTAATAGTGATTACTTTTTCGGCTTACAAGCTCAAAAGGAATATATGAATCTTTCTAAGATAAGTGTAACCCGAAGCAAATCTGAACTTGTTTCGCAGGTAACTAAAGCATATTACACTGTTATTATTAGCCGCGACAGAGTAAAGTCGCTTGAAGCAAATATTGCAAAATTAAAGAAAACTTACGAGGACACTAAAGCATCGAACTCAGTGGGTACTGTAGAGTTAATTGAAGTTGAGCGGTTGGAAGTTCAATATAATAATTTAATAACTGATCGCGACAAATCATTGAGAGGTATAGACATCTCGGAAGCTATGTTAAAGTTTCAAATGGGTTATCAGGTAAATGAGACTATTATCTTAACGGATAGCTTTAATGTAGAAAGTAATTTCCAGGAGTTGAGTAAGACTATAGACATAAATCAAAGACCAGATTACAAAATTTTAACTTCGCAACAAATATTATACGATCTGGATGTTAAACGATTAAAGTATGCTTTTTTACCGTCATTATCACTTTATGGTTCATACCAGTATAATGCTCAACGAAATGAATTTACTTTTTTTGAGGCTAGTAATGGCGATCCTTCCAAAAAATGGTTTAAGGTGGCCCTCGTAGGAGCAACACTTAACCTGAATATTTTCACAGGCTGGCAGCGAATGAATAGAATTGAACAAACGAAAATAACTGCTTTCAAAAATAATAATGCAATTAAGACATTAGAATTAAAGGCTCAATTGGAAGCTAATACTGCAAGTATAAATTATAGTAATGCTTACTCAAGCTTGCTTCGTCAAAAGAAAAATGTTGAACTGGCGCAGCATGTTGCAGATGTAGCGCGTAAAAAATACGAAAGTGGAGTAGGCAGCAATATAGAAGTGGTTACAGCAGAAACATCTTTGACTGAAGCTCAAACCAATTATTATAATTCCGTATTTGACATGATCATTGCTAAAACAGATTACCTGCAAGCTACAGGAACGTTAGTTAAATAAAAAATTATACAATCACATTAAAATAAATAATAATGAAATCAAGGAGTAACGCGTACAACAACATTATAAAAAATAAGATTATGAGCAAAAATACTATGTTAATATTAGCCCTTACGGTAATTATGTTTGCCTGTGGCGGTGATAAAGGCGGTTCAGAAAAACTGGCTGAATTGGAAAAACTAAAAAAGGAAAAAACAACTTTAGACGCTAAAATAGCGAAATTAGAAGAAGAAGTTGCGAAATCTGACACTACCAAAAAGGAAAAATTAGTGGAAGTATTGGTTATGCCACTTACGCTTTCCATATTTAAATCATACATCGAAGTTCAGGGTAGGGTAGACGCCGACGAGAACGTGTCTTTAACAGCTGAAATGCCGGGAACTATTACCAAAATCCATGTAAAGGTTGGTGACCATGTGACTAAAGGTCAAGTGCTTGCTGAAACGGACGCGCGCGCAACCATTCAGCAGATGGGAGACCTTCAAACGAGTCTTGATTTGGCAAAACAGGTTTACGATAAACAAAAAAATCTTTGGGATCAGAAAATTGGAACGGAGATCCAATATCTTCAAAGTAAAAATGCTAAAGAAAGTCTTGAAAATAAAATTTCATCAATTCAGGAAACTTTGCGTATGAGCAAGATCACTTCTCCAATTGATGGAACAGTTGACCTTGTAAATTTGAAAATAGGTCAGGCGGTTTCACCTGGAACTGGAGTTATAAGCGTAGTTAATTTTTCAAGCCTTAAAGTAAAAGCTGACGTTGCTGAGAGTTATGCTTCCCGTGTAAAAAATGGTAATGAAGTTTTGATTCAGTTTCCGGACATGAATGATTCTATTTTTTCTAAAGTTAATTATGCATCGCGGGGCATTAACGCTTTAACACGCACCTTCGCTGTTGAGGTTATATTAGACGGTAAAAAGGAATACCATCCCAACACCGTAGCTAAATTAAAGATCAACGACTACCAATCTCCCAAACCTGAATTAGTAGTCCCTGTAAAATATATTCAAAAAGGCGCGGAAGAAAGTTTTGTGATGATTTCAGAAAAAGGAATAGCAGTAAAAAGAATAGTAAAATTAGGTCGTGAATACAATGGTGTGGCCGAAATAGTTGAGGGTGTTAAAGAAGGGGATTTGTTAATTACCGAAGGATACGACCTCGTAAATGAAGGAAGCAAAATTAAAGTGATTACAAAATAACACTGAAGCGTGGCGCTGCCCGCTTATTGTTTAATAATAAGATGAATGTTTAGTATAAAATTATAACTCATGTTAGATAAAATAAAAGAATTTAAACCTTCCAGTTGGGCAATTGATAATAAAATGACGGTGTATTTGATCACCATCTTTATTTGTATTGCGGGGATCATGTCATATAACTCTTTACCAAAAGAAAATTTCCCCGATATAACTGTGCCAACTATTTATGTAAGTACTGTAAATTGGGGAAACTCACCGACCAATATTGAAAACACAATAACCAAACCTATTGAAAAAAGATTAAAGGGAGTTTCGGGGATTAAAAAATTCAATAGTACTTCCTTACAAGATGTTTCGGTAATTATTGTTGAGTTTCGAACAGATGTGAATGTTACGGTAGCGAAACAAAAGGTGAAGGATGCAGTGGATGAAGCGCGCACGGATATGCCGGCTACCCTCACCAAAGAACCCATGATCAAAGAGATTGCTTTCTCTGAGATTCCAATTATGTACGTGAATGTTGCAGGTAATTACGATTTAAAGCAGTTAAAAAAGTATGCAGAAGATCTTCAGGACGCTTTTGAGGGTTTTAAAGAAATTAATGAAGTAAAAATTGTAGGGGCTCTTGATCGTGAAATTCAAGTGAACATTGATGCTTACAAAATGCAAGCGGCTCAATTAACGTTTCAAGATATTTCCGGCGCAATTGGGCGCGAGAATCTTTCTATCACAGGCGGTAATGTGCCTATTGAAGGAATGAAGCCTACTTTGAGTATTAAAGGAGAATTTAAAAATCCAAAGGAAATTGAAAATATCATTATCACATCTGCTGCGGGTGCTAAATTATTTTTAAAAGATATAGCAGAGGTAAAAGACGGTTTTAAAGAGAAAGAATCTTATTCTAGTAAAGGTGGGAAAAATGTAATTACCCTGAACGTGATTAAACGTTCGGGAGAAAATCTGATTGATGCGGCTGATAAAATTAAGAACAAGATAGAAGAAATGAAAAAACGCCAGCTGCCTGCGGGACTGGATGTATCCATCAGTGGAGATCAAAGTGCCAAAACTAAAACAACTTTGCAGGATTTAATTAACACAATCATTATTGGTTTTATTCTTGTAACAATAGTATTGATGTTTTTTATGG
>JAYSYG010000540.1:0-3606 GCA_043716685.1 Sphingobacteriaceae bacterium
ATTTATATGCTCCACTACCCGGTAATGGCGGCTTTTTTAAACCGTGTTACGGGAAATGCTTTAATTGTCAAATCGCCTGTGCAGGACTTTCTGATTAAATTTGGATTGAGCATGGGAGTGATTTTTGCCGTGAGTGCTTTGTTTTTTATTTTAATAGAAAGACCTTGTATGAAAAAAGGATGGTACAGAAAAAGACATGAATTACACGAATAAATACAAATAGCAATCCGTGAAACGTTTTATGAAAAATGCCAGGGTTAATTTATGGGTGATTTTTTTAGCAGCTTGTTGTGCATTATTCGCATATACTGTGTTGCGTGCTTTTTATGCGTCTTTTACCCACGACGAAGCCATTAGCTATAACGTTGTGATTGCCAAAAACTATTTTGAATACGCCGCAAATAACCATCTTCTGAATACCTGGCTTATGGCGTTTTGCGCCGGTATTTTTGGCGAAAGTGAGCTTTCCCTGAGACTTCCGAACATACTCCTGTTTTTATTTTATCTCTTTTTTTGCGCTAAGCTTATAAAAAGGTCCTCAAAAAATAGTCTTATCTTTTTTGCATTACCATTACTTCTTTTGAATCCGTTTGTCCTTGATTTTTTCTCTCTGGCAAGAGGATATGGTCTTTCGATGGGGTTTATGGTTGCAAGTCTCTATTATTTTTTACGCAAAAATTACACCGATGCTTCCCGGGAAGGTTTTATAAAAGATTTCTGTTTTTCAATGGGATATGCTACTCTTGCGGTAGTATCCAACCTCGCGCTTATTAATTTTTACATTGCGTTACTGGTATTATTTTCGGGACACTATATTTTACTTGTCAGAAAGGAGCAGGGTAAAGGGCTAAGAAAATATATGCGGTTTTTTATTCTTGTAATTCTGGCTGGCATTCCATTGTTCTTAAGCTTAAAAAGATTACTGATTCTGAGCAGGGCCGGAGATCTTTATGTCGGTGCCGGATCTATTGACGAAAGTATTTCCTCCTTTATTGAACGCTCGTGTTACCATCAGCCTTATCCGGTCTGGTTTAGCGAGATCCTCCAGTCATTTATTAAATTTATTTTCCCGGCGGGTTTGATCCTGACTCTTTTGCGGAAAAAATTTAATAGTCCCCTCATTAAGCTGGGGGCTTTAATGACGCTGATATTAACAGGACTTTACCTGGAGCATTATTTATTTTCAACATTGTTTCCCATGGGAAGAACAGGAATTTATTTTATACCGCTCTTCGGATTTTTTATTTATTACCTTTTTGTGCAATTTGTTTCCAGCCAGAAGCCTCAACTCCAAACGATCTTTATAGTTAGTGGACTTTTAGTTATCTCTTTACCTTTAACAATTCATTTTTTCCGCACTATAAATTTTGATCATAGCTTTGAATGGAAATATGAAACTCATACAAAAGAAGTGGTACTGGGAATAGAAAATAAAAACAAAAAAATGGTGCTGGGCCACAACTGGATTTTCGGTCCTGCGATCAATTATTACGTAAGATCAAAAAAACTGAACATAAGTGCAGTGAGGCTGGAAGAAGGCACTACCCGTGACGAGGATTTTATTTATGAATTTCCTGACCAGATGAAAGATACAACATGGCAACCTGTGATACGCTATAAAGATATTGGAACTGTTTTGTATAAAAATCCTGGCAAATAAAATCCTTTTATTTTTTGAGCATTACACACGCCAACTTCAAGATTTCTCGTTACGCTTAACTAAACAAAAAGAGGTTAGAATAGGGCTAACGAAGAAGTAGAACCGTTCCTTTTACTTCCAGGTACTCACCGCGGGCATTTTTATAATCGATAAGGTAAACGTAAACATCACCAATACAGTCCGTCCCATCCCAGGCTTTTGTGTCATCGTTCGTTTCAAAGACCTTTTTTCCCCAACGGTTAAAAACGCTTACGTGGTAATCTGTTTTTTCTATAAAGTGTGTAATGGGTAACCACGTTTTGTTTATACCTCCAGGTGAAAATGCATTGGGTACATATATATTTCCTTCCATATAAACGGGTACCGCATTTGAACTGCTCCTTTCAAAAATGCCGTAAGGGTTCCCGATTCCCTCAACCGCCTGCACCAGGTATTCGATCTTAGCCCCTTGTGAAGCGGCCCCTTCCAGATTATCGGTATAGGTGGTGGTTAAAGCATCTGTGCTTCCCACCAGTGCAGTGTTAAGGTCACCATTAATAACCCTGTAAACATTATAACCACTTACATCTCCACCAAAGCCCAAATAATCACTCCAGCTTAATTGTTTTGTAAACATCTGCCCCTCGTCCTCATGCACTTTTAATAAAATAGTTTTTGCTACATTACTTGAATCCCTTTTGTTTCCGCAGCTATCAATTACAAAAGCCCTGTAATAATAACTTTTTAATGGTGGTGTAACAGTGTTATCTATGTAGGAATAATGTGCTGCTCCTGTGTAAGGAATAAAACCAACATTTTTGTAATCCGTTCCGTTTTCCGAACGGCGAATAGCAATTCCGGTACTGCTTCTTGAGTTATCAAGATACACCCTGACTTCGGACGAAGAGTTATCAATTACAGAAGCCGTTTTAAGATAAATGTATTGCGGTGAAGTAACCTGGTCAGAAAAAAAGCAGGTACGGTTAGATGAGGCTGTAATGGTGTTGCGCGCATTCACCACCCTCACAAAATAACAAATGTTTTTACCGGGCGCGACTCCTGAATGCACAAAATTTGTATCGGTCGTTTCGCCGGCAAGGCTGTAAGAACTCCCGTTAACAGAATAGTAGATCCTGTATTTACCAAGGGTTTCTACCTGCTTACCTTTAATATCGGCCCAAACGTATTTATTCCATTTTAAAGTGGTTTGATAAGCGCAGTGATTATAAGAGGTCTGAAGGAACATTGTCCTGATCTCGTAATTCACCGTACTGCTTCTTGGATTAGAGATACAACTATCCTGGGCCTGAACAAAAAGACCAACTGGGGACACATTAGCTGCGGTGGTAGTGTAGGTATAAGACGTTGTATTTCTTCCCGGCACAATGTCGATGGGTTGATTCGTTGATCCTATGTGGTATTGAATGATGTACTTGTCAATATCCTTATCTATTGGAATTTGCCAGGCGAGTACCGTAAAGCCATTCGGTAAAACACTAATAGAGTCAACGTAAGGCTGCTCGGGGTCTTTTGAATTAGAATATTCCGCTATGAGGATATTGGAAACGGAAAAACATCCGCTCTGATCATATAAAAAGGACTGGTAATTCATTTTCGCTTTACATACGTTAATCGTATCGGGGTAAACGGTGCTACTTTGGATCGAAAGCGTGTTCCAGGTTCCCAGTGGAAATTCTTTATTTAAGGTAAAGGTAGTTGCAGTTGATGACAATTTTGGCCGGTGAATCTCATTAAACTTAACATCCTGTGTGCCATTTGTAGTATTTAGATAAGCGGTTAAAAAAATTGTATTAAGTGTATCAGAATGTATAGAACTGCTGCTTCCCCCGGCGCCATATTTAGTGAGCATAAAATAATAACAGGTCTGCGTGGTCGAAGCAGGTGTTGCAAGTATGCAGGTTGGGGTGCTGAGGGAGGTAAGACCAGTGGATACAAGGGTAAAGGTG
>JAYSYG010000055.1:0-2430 GCA_043716685.1 Sphingobacteriaceae bacterium
CTTTGAGCATTTCCCTTAAAATCAGAAAAAAAAGGATAGATAAGAACGAGTAGTAAAACAGAAAAAGATACACAGATCTTTCGTTTATGTTGCTCAATGACTGACTTTGTATAGATGTGCATTAAAAAATAGTTAGAAAAATTTATCCGAAGATCTCCCAATAGGCCAGCTCACTGCTAGTAATAACTGCAGGATGATTGAGCGCCCTGCTGGTTTTAGTACTTATTTCTTCAAGCCTGCATAATTTACCTTTTACAGAAATCATTTCTCCAAGACTATTTTGAACCTCACCCATGATTGTCAGGCAGTCATTTTCTATTGACATCGCGAAAGCATCTTCCCGTTCATTAAAATCAGTAGTAAAGGCGTCCAGGATAGAATCCGTTAATTCCTGATCTTTTCTTTTGTCTGCGCCGTTTAATAAGACTTCTATAGTATTTACAATTGATTTTACACCGGTAACACTGGCTACGATTTGTTCAGCGAGAATTTTTTTGGAATAATTTTCTACTGTGCCACTAAGTTTAACGCTGCCATTAATTACGGATACGGAAATGTCCCTTGGTTTAATCGCCTGAATTAATTCTTTCCAGGCAAGTTCTGTCATTTCGTCTTTTTGGATGTCTTGTTTTGGTTTCATGAGATAGTATTTGAATATAAAAGTACTACACTAACTTTAATCCCGGATTAAAATAGGGTTAATGAATGGTTATCTTTAGTTGAAACCCTGCCTACCGGCAGGCAGGTATGCGCTTTCAGCTTCTAAAAAATAGTATAGTCAAATACAGAGTTGCAAGAGGTGCTGAGACACAGAGCAAAAAACATATCCTCTGCGACAGTGTGCCTACTATACTCTGTGTTAAAATTAAGAATTTCATCCTTCTGCACTTCAAACTTATCAACTTCCACTAGAGAGTGGTAGTTGAAAATTCACGCGAAAAAATTAAACATCGAATTGAGCGTTTAACTTAACGACGGAATTGTCAAAATTAAAATTGGAGTTCACGGTTTTCACTTTGTCTTTGGTGGATGCTGTTTTCCCGAATCCATTGATCGATCAAGAAGCTAAGATTATCTGCACTTTCCTTAAATGTGGCCCAGTTCTCAAATGCTTCTCCTGTACCGTGGTATAAATTTCCGGTATTTTCAGCAGAAATGGACTCTTCGGGAAGTTCTATTTTAAAAAAAGGTTTTGAAGATTTTTCATGAGATTTAAATGCTCCATTATGGAATAATTTCAACTCCTCCTTTATATCTTTTGGAAGTAATGGATTTGTAATGTACGTATCGAAGTTTAAGAGCTGTGAGTTGTCTGTTGTAAAAAGAATATCATAATTATCATACATTTCGCTTGAAAGCCTGTAATTGTCTTCAACGAATTTTGCAATTTCAAACAAAGTAAATTTCTGCGGATTTTCGATATCTGAACCAACGCACACAGATAATTTTATTTTTGAACTCTCCAGCTCTTCATGCAGAGCATCCACTAGTTTAAGTTGTTGCGGGACAATATGCTTCCTGAAATAATTAATCTTTTTTACGTAAAGAAAAGAAAGCCAGGCGATAACTATAAACAGTAGGATGGTACATATTAAAACCGGCATAGAGGTAGAATTTACAGATGGCGAATTTAAGTCACCCAAGGTTAACTTATTGTTAAGGTATAATCACGAAATGGAATGAAAGTATTCTATCAGCAAAAGATAAAATATGCTTAACATGGAATGACTTTTGGGATATTAATTTGGATCAAAGTTTGAGAGCATTTAATTAAAAAATTAAAATCACTGCCCATGAAAATTGTTAAAGAAATAATGCGCACCTTCCCTTATTCCTGCAAAAAGGATGAGAATTTACAGTTTATTGCCAGCTGGATGGCGATCACAACAGCACAGATCTTATCGGTGACAGATGAGAACAACAGGGTAATCGGGACGATCAGCTATAATGACGTATGCGCTGCCATACGACAGAATAATCTCTCAGACAAAGAGATTAAAGTGTCTGATATTATGAACCCAAATGCAGTTAGCATTAATGTTTATGAAGATGAAGCAATGGCTCTAAAAACAATGAGAAGTAACCGCCTTGGCTATTTGAACGTTGTTGATGAGCATGCGCAAATAAAAGGAGTGGTTAGTTTTATGGTTGTTGCAAGAAGAATAATTCAGTTAAAAAATGAGCTTAGTAATCTCGGATGCGAACGATCAAGGGTAAACGGCCTAGGGCTTTCAAGCCGAAAGGGCTTTTAGATTAACTTAATTATATGCAACTTTAAAATAAATATGTGATCATGGGAAAAGAAACAAAGCAAATGCTTAATACATTACTAATAAATACACGGGTGATTATGAAACATTTGAAAATTGAAGTCGTTGCAGAGAAAAAAGTGAAAAAAGAAAAGCCCCAGCAGATAAAAAAAGTATCCGA
>JAYSYG010000541.1:0-3603 GCA_043716685.1 Sphingobacteriaceae bacterium
CCAGAACTTGAAAAAGTAAAACCGATCATCGAAAAACTGATGCGTGAGGCTTTACCACTTGACGTGCCCGTTGAGGTCGGGCTTGGAACCGGTGAGAATTGGCTGGCGGCGCATTAAGTGTACAATATTTCTGATTTTTAATCGTTAAATGGGTATGAAGAAATATGTTTTGCTCTTATTAACCCTTTTCATATTAACCGGGCTGAAAGCTCAAAACGATAGCCTGAAAAAAATCCGTTTATCAGGATTTCAATTGGATATCGGACCAAATGTGTATACCAATTTCAAACAACAATACCAGGGCGATTACAGGCAATATATTAAAAATGATGAAAATCTCAATGTCGATCTAACGGGTTACAAAACGCAGTGGGGTTATTTTTACAATTCATTTAATGGAATTCCCGGGTTCAAGCTATACGGTGAGATTAATAACCGTAAAAGAATAAGGCTGGAAATTTTTGCCGGCCTTCGTTATTCCCAGGAATATAGTAACGGGACCCATTATACTAAAAGCAAGTATGACACTCTTGGGATTTATACGAATACCTCCGGACAGCGGATATACCAGGTTTTGAAAAATGAGAGTTCCTACAATTATGAAATCACCTCTCAGAAATTAATTGTGCCGCTCGGAATTAATTTTACAACAAACAAGCAGCGTTTTTTTTGGATCACGACCGGACTGGAAATTGCGCCTGCCGTTAATTTTAATTATGTTTTTCAAAGTACGCACAGCGAAAATTACGAAGAGGTGTTTATTCATGAAGGGGATAGTATTAATAGCCGGTATAACTATAGGCAGAACCTTTCGGGATTAGGGACATGGAAGAATAAAAGAACAAAATTAGACGGAACGGGATTTGGTTTTTATGCCGCTCTTCCTTTTACACTTTATTTTCATCCATTCAAACGCGCTGCTTTCCTCAAACACCTTAATGCACTCGCTTCCATCAGTCCTTTGTTTTTTTATTCACACAGTAAATATTCCGGAGATGCACATATTTTAACAATGAGTTTCACAACAGGAATCCGTTACAATTGGTAGAAAATACACCGTTTCCTTTTTAAGTGTCAATTTCATACATTTATATTAAAATGTATGCTGATGAAAAAACTTTTATTTTTCTTCCTTTTTCTAACCTGCAGGTTTCTCGCACAAACTTCTGCGGATGTGGCAGTGCAGCTAAGCGCTGTAGTTCAGAGTAGTCCTGCTCAAATTACATTAAACTGGGTTGGAAATGTTACCAGTACACAATACCAGGTGTACAAAAAAATAAAAAGCGATATAAGCTGGGGTGCGCCAATAGCAACACTTAGTGGATCAACAAATCAGTATACAGACACGGCCACTGTTGGGATGAGTTATGAATACCGGGTTTTTCGCTCAGGATCAGGCTATTCAGGCAATGGATATATTAATGCCGGAATTGAAGTGCCTGAAGTTTTTATGAGAGGCAAATTAATTTTATTGGTGGATAGCAGTTTTATTGTTTCACTCGCTCCGGAAATCACACGCGTGGTAAAGGATATAGAAGGAGATGGCTGGGAAGTGATTCGCCACGATGTTTTAAGGACCGGCTCTGTAACACATATTAAGGACCTGATCGTAAACGATTATTACCCGGACTCGCTATTAAAAGCAGTTTTTTTATTGGGACATATCCCTGTGCCATATAGCGGCAACATTAATCCTGACGGACATGGAGACCACTTAGGAGCCTGGCCGGCAGATTGTTATTACGCGGATATAGACGGTATCTGGACGGATAATTTTGTAACATCTACTACAGCCTCGCCCTTGCGCACGCAAAACGTTCCCGGTGACGGAAAGTTCGATCAAAGTCTGGTACCAAGTGACCTGGAGCTCCAGGTGGGACGAGTGGATTTTAATAATATGCCTTCGTTTTCATTTACAGAAGAGCAACTCCTAAAAAAGTACCTGGATAAAGATCACGATTACCGCAAGAAGATATTTTATCCGCTTAAACAGGCGGTGATTGATGATAATTTTGGATATTTCGGCAGTGAAGCCTTTGCAGGAAGCGGGTATAAAAATTTCAGCACACTGGTTGGCGCAACAACTGTAATTGCTGCTGATTATTTTACCAGTATGTCTGCGGTAAGTTATGCCTGGTCCTATGGCTGTGGAGGAGGAACATACACAGGTGCATCAGGAATCGGTTCAACTGCTAATTTTGCCACATCAAATTTGCAAGGAGTATTTACAATGCTCTTTGGTTCTTATTTTGGTGACTGGGACTCGCAGAATAATTTCTTAAAGGCCCCACTGGCTCAGGGCAGAGTACTTACCAGTGTTTGGTCTGGACGTCCGCACTACCAGTTCCACCACATGGGCCTTGGCGAAAATATTGGATACGATGTGTTGCAGACCCAGAATAATCCAGGCAATCTCTACTACGCAAGCCCAACATCAATAACCGGCCGCTGGGTACACAACGCCTTAATGGGCGATCCTACTTTAAGAAACGATGTCGTAGCGCCTGTCTCTAATGTTATTGCCACTAAAGCAGGTTATAATTGTTTAATTACCTGGTCTGCATCTACTGAAACTACTCTTGTTGGGTACAATATTTATATGAAGAACGATACGAACACAAGCTATGTAAAGATCAACGCTTCACCTATAACAGGCACAACCTATACCGACAATTGCCTTTTATATAAAGGAACATACACCTATATGGTACGTGCTTTAAAATTGGAGAATGTACCGAGTGGCACGTATTACAATATGAGCGAGGGGATTGCTGATACTGCTTACAATTCATCTATGATTAAAACACACGCAGGATTTACAAGTTCGGTTAATGGTAACCAATTAAATCTTACTAATACTTCGGTGAATGCGACGTCCTATTCCTGGTCTTTTGGGAATGGCGGAACAAGCACGTTAAATAATCCGGTTGTAAATTATAATGTAAATAACGTTTATGTAATAAGTCTTATCGCCTTTAATCAATGCGACCGGGACACTATCTATGAAACAATAAACATTACAGAAGTGGGCTTAAGTGAGTTGGCAGGCGAAAATAAACTGGACCTGTTTCCAAATCCTTCCCGAGGCAAGGTGCGCATTTCAGGAAACAGTAACGATGAAATAGACGTGCAGATCTTTACAACGGAAGGAAAGAAAGTAAAAGAGTTTAAGAATGTAACAGACGAGATAGATCTTCAGAATTTAAATAAAGGAATATATTTTGTTCAGATAAAGGTAGGTGTTAACCAAATCAATAAAAAAGTAGTCATAGAATAGAAGAATTTATTCTTTTATATTTATACTCAACCAAAACAAGATTTTCAACGTATAAATAAGTGAATCATTAAACCCAATCCAATGAAACAGCGCATCCTATTACTAAGCCTTAGCATTTTATTTTTAGCGGATTGCAAGAAAAAAGCAGAGGCGGAAATTTCCGCAGCTCAACTTGATAATCTTGTTTATAAGGAATTTTCTCCGGTGATAACTCTTAATACGGTAAGAAGTTCATGGTTCGGCATCGGCATGCCCAAGGGCTCACCGCGCGAAGCAATTGACAAGATCAACGCCGAAGTCAATCGCGCGCTGGCTGACCCGAAAAT
>JAYSYG010000542.1:0-3600 GCA_043716685.1 Sphingobacteriaceae bacterium
GATAAGATTTTGTAACAATGTTTTTTTCTTTCAGAACAGACTGCAATTCGGAAATGCTTTTTGTGATTTTTACCGGCTGGTCTGTTTCATAAAAAGAAATCTGATTTTTAAGGGAGTCGTATTCTAACCGTCTTTTTGTATCAATATTATAGAGAACATCAGCAATATTAAAGTTACTGAGAGAGCCATTGTTAGGGTGATTGCCGGTGTACTCCTCTACAACAATATTCGCACCTTTAAATGCGTAGTTGTAAAGCGTGTAGCTGGCAAAAGGATCATTGCGGCCAAATAACATAAGGCTGAACCAGCCACTTTCTTTTTTTTCTTCGTTCCTGGCAACCAGCAAAAATTTCACCTTAAATCCAGGCTCTTTAATATGTAGTTCCGGTTTCTGATCGTTTGCGTAAGGCGTTTTATCGGGAGTGATGAGGTAACCTAAAACAGAAATGACACAACAAACGACAATGAAAAAGAGTCCGCTCAAAGCCATTTTATTGCGTTTAAAGCGACGCCAGGTAGCAGCACTCAGCGATTCGGATTCAACGTCTATTGTTTTCTTTTTAAAAAGCACCAGTTTCTATTTCCACCTGGGTTTTATAAACAGGGAGGCTATTCCTATAATGGCTGCATAAACAGGGTAAATGAAGCCAACCGGTAAACCAAACCACAAAACGTTTTTGTTTTTTATAAAACCTGAAGCTAAAAATAACAACAAAATATCAATAAACAATTTAAAAAAAATAAACAAGATACAGAGTTGCGCGTATGCGGGGATGCTCACACAGCTGAGACAAAAGAGCCAGCCCAGATTAACGCCAAAACTAAAAAAGGAAAGTGTAAGGTTCAATTTATTTTTGTTAAGCTTAAATTTAGAAGCCCAGCGTGTTTTTTGAAGAAGAAGATCATTGAATGAAAAAGTTGGGTAGGTGTAAACGAGCGCATCTTTTGATTTTAGGTAAGCAATCTGGCTTTCTTTTATTTTCTTTACGTCTTCCAGGAAAAAAATATCGTCACCTGAAGCAATGTCAATATGTGAAGCATAGCCTTTCGTTTTTTCAAAAACACTTTTAGTGAAAATGAGATTGGCGCCATTGCATAAAAAGGGTTTTTTGTAATATGCACTTCCGCAGGCGGCCAGCGCGAGTACATTGTTTTCTATTGCTTGCAGGGCCCAGAAAAATCCTGAATAATTCGCAATGGCTACCGGAGCAATTATCAGGTCTGCGCGCGTATTCTGGTAAAAATCAGAAATACTTTGTAGCCATTTGTGCGAAAGCGTAAAAGTATCTGCATCACGCAGAACGATCAACTCATTCGATGCAAACTGCATGGCATAGGTAATGCTCTGTTTTTTTCCTTTTTGTTGGTGGTTGGAAATAATCTTGTAATTAATGCCGGATGTCTTAAGTATATTCTCGGCCCTTTGAACTGTGGCATCGGAGCTGGCATCGTTAATGAGGATCAACTGCACTTTATTCAATACATATTCCTGTTTTAATAAAGAGCTAATGCAGAGGCCAATGTTTTTCTCCTCGTTGCGTGCACAGATGATCAATGTGAGCGGTATCTGCAGGTTTTTTTCTTTGGGAATAAAATAAGCCGTTCTTAAATAACCACTCGCTAACCAGAGCAGAGTAAACGAATAACAAAACAAGAGCGCAAAAAGGATATAAAATACCAGGCTCATTTTTTTGTCTTGAATAATTTGAAGTTAAAGTTTTGTCTTAACAGGATGATATAGCCAAAGATACTCGGAACAATTATATTTACAAGCCAGATTAACAGGGAAGATAAAGCCAGCGCAGAATTACTGATGCCGGAATTCTTAAATACGACCAGTGCCACTGCTGCACGGATAGCGGCTTCCAGGACACTGATCATAGGGATGGTGGTGGTGATTAAAAAATAAAGCGCTATTTCCGGAAAAATAGAAATGCTGATTTCGCGGTGAAATAAAAAAATGAGCAGCACAAACTGCAAAAAAAAGACAGAATAGCGCAAGGCTGAAAAACCAAAAAGTTTAAACAGGGAGGCTGCAGTAAATTTATAATTAAAGTTTTCTACCTGACTTTGTTTACTTATTTTTTTGGAAATGAAATTGAGTATGTCATTGATCCTGTAAATACAAATAGTTAAAACCAGTAAAAGTATAAGTCCAATTGTACTGGTAGTATATGTCATCCAGGCCGAGTCACCTCCAAAATCTCTGAGCATAAAAACCAGGGCAATAAAGCCAGAGATAATTGTAATAGACAACTGGAACATGCCGCCTACAAAATGAAGAACAGTTATTTTAGGGCGGTTCTCGATCTTAAAAAAAATGATCTTGGCAAGAAACTCTGTGGCCCTTCCTGGAGCGAGATTTCCCAGGCACACCCCTGCGTAAACGGATTTTGTAGCCGTTTTATAGCTTATCCATTGAATAGGGGCTGTGATCAATTTCCACTTGTAGGCTTCTATTCCCCAGTTAATTGGAATGAGTGCGAGGCAAAAAAGAAAACAAAAGACTCCTGTAGCGGAAAAAGCGGAGGCATACAATAAGTCGAGTTTTTCAGGAGTAAAGTCACTTTTTAAACGGATGTAGATGATCAAAAAGCTACCTACGCCAATTAAAAGTTTTATAAGTATGGAAAGTATTTTTTTTCGTGTTTGCAATTAAGGGGTAAATTTACGTTTTATACCGTAGACGTAAGGGATTGTCTGATTAATTCATTAACACAACCACCTGGCGCAAATCATATGCCTGCAAACGACAGAATAATTTTAGGAATAGATCCGGGAACAATTGTGATGGGTTATGGATTGCTGCACATTAAGAACAATGTTCTCAGCCCTATAGGCATTGGCGTTATTAAGCTTGATAAATATGATGATCATGCTATCCGCTTAAAAAAGATCTTTGAGCGCACCATAAGTATTATTGAAGAATTTAAGCCGGATGAGCTGGCCATTGAAGCTCCTTTTTTTGGAAAGAATGTGCAATCCATGCTTAAGCTGGGACGCGCGCAGGGTGTGGCCATTGCTGCGGCCCTAAGTAAAAATCTTCCCATCACGGAATACTCTCCGAAGAAAATAAAAATGAGCATTACCGGAAATGGAAATGCCAGCAAAGAACAGGTTGCAGCCATGCTGTCACAAATTCTTGGTTTAAAAAGCGAACATGAATTTTTAGAT
The DNA here is from genome assembly GCA_043716685.1 of Sphingobacteriaceae bacterium. GTDB lineage: Bacteria > Bacteroidota > Bacteroidia > B-17B0 > Aurantibacillaceae > Aurantibacillus. The sequence continues at coordinate 3,175 of JAYSYG010000542.1, forward strand.
GCCACGGATGCAATGGGTGCAGCGCTTTGTCATTATTACCAAAATAAAAACGTTTCGGCAGGTGGAAAATCCTATTCGGGATGGAAGGCATTTCTTACAGACAATCCAAAGAGGAAGGGTTAGAAGTTGCCTCATTTTTACCACTCAGACACTAAGGTCACTCAGAAATACTCAGTTTTACTTTTTTAGTGAAGTTTTGTGTTCTAAGTGTCTTCGTGGTTCTTACTTTTTAAGCGAATTGATTTTTTTGTAACCAACCAGCTGATCATAGTAGGTGCCAAATTTGCGGTGGTAGACAAGGATGTAATAATCATTTTCGGTATCCCAGTGATTACCTTCCAGGATCGTTTCATCTCCGCCTTTTTTGGTATCGTCACTTAATACATACATATAATTATAGTAGCCCTGTTTTAAACGAAGCCGCGC
>JAYSYG010000543.1:0-3591 GCA_043716685.1 Sphingobacteriaceae bacterium
CTTTTCTTATAGAGCATCCAACAACATCTTCACCCAAATCAAAATCTCCTTTGCGTGCATCATCCTGAAAATTTTTACGAGGACCCGCAGTAGACATAATTTCAGTAAAAAAATATTTATTATCAATACGATCTGTTGGCTTGACAAAATTATCATTCAATACTTCGTTGTGACTCGGAATTGGCTGTTCATCAACAATAATAATTGAAGCAGAAGATTCTACTACTTCATTTGACTCATTGGGTATTTCCTGATTGACATGAATTATAGATTCTTGATTTGCATTATCCAAACCATTGATATTATCCATTTTCTCTATATACTAAAAATTAGTGAATTACTTCTCAATACAATATGGACAAAAACCAGAAGTCCCAGATGCCATTCTGAATAAGCCTCTCAGTGTTGCAATTTTTTTGGGATCGTCCATAACATAGAATTGTTTTTTATTATGTATTGGGCAATTACTTGTTATCTCCTCTAATTGCTTGCAACCTTCATCGTCAGGATTACCAATATATGCTCCTATTAACAAATCTAATTCATCTTTATTAGCTTTAAATGGATTAATTATATCTCCATAATGTTGTAATTGCGCTCCATCTGTATATAACATCACCCGGACATTAGGGATATCAATTGACTTATTTCCTATCCATTGTGTCTGAACATTAGCTATGCAATTTTCCATACCAGGAACATTACCATCGATAAACTTTTTAACAAAACTGTAAGCAAGGTTAAGAGCTCCATTTATGTTTGTCCCACCATTCAATGCTGCCAATTCACTGTTAAGATATTTTGCAAACTTTTGAGGATTTTCGTATTCGTTTAATAAATCTTCGACTGTTTTTGTAAACATTACAGCCGGATCATTGTCAAATTTAATTGCACATACATAGGCATTTTCCTTTTTTGAAAGATTCTTAAGTCCAAATATTGCAAGTGCCGCTGCATCAGTAACAACCTCACGTTTTGTGAGTTTGCCTTCCTTTTCAGCATAAACCTGACTCTCTATTCTTGCAGGATATTTTGAGGGGAAACTAGTTGCGTATGGTTCTTCAGCCATGGATCCAGAAGCATCCATCAATAAGACACATAGACCAACTTCTTTTCCTTGTCCAGAATTTATAGTAGGAGTTGATGATGCAGTTTGGTTTCCACTTTCATCTGGAACTATTAAACCTGTGAGACCTTGCCCAGGGCAATTAGGATCGTCACAAATACCACTAGCTGGCACATCAGATTCATCATAAACTTTACCACATTCGATACATTTAAGACTAATCATATTATTGTTTTTTTAAATTGGTTATAACTTAATTTATGGCTGTTTTTGTCTAGTTTCTAGGAATGTATTTAGGAGCTAAATTTACAAAAAAAAATTACAATCGTTAATTTATTATCACATTTAAGAAATATTTGTAAATCTTTTTAATATTCAATTAATTATACTTAGTATCAGACTCCTTAAGCGGACATAATTATTTATTCAGCGAAACAAATATTTGTTCATTTTATCCTAACATAAGGGAATGTAAGATTAAGAAATTAAATAACTGAGAGACTGTAATAGTCACTACAGAGTTTAATATTCGTTCAGTCCCGGCTGTGGTTCTGTATTCCAATACCCCCTGCTGGAAAACAATCGAGAGAACCCGGATTGCATATTGGGTATGTTCGATTCTTCGACCTGTCTCTATATTAAACCCGATTTGCTTTCTTTTGCCATTTCCATCAAACGTTTCGCAACACTGGTCGGAGATATGGACGAATGTTTCCTTTCAACCGAAACATGGAATGTCATCAGCAAACGGATCAGGACCAATAATTCCTGAACATCCTCCTTGAATATGTAATTTCCAAACCTACTCACAGCCCCCCGAAACTACTCAAAAAACATCCCACTCCATCAGACTCCCTTCCGAATACGGAAGGTATCCATCTTTTCCCGACCTTATATAAAACTCTATCCCAACGCATTGCATCACGGTGTCCGATTCACTCAGCACGGTCCCCTCAGGGAATGCAGCCTTCAGCGCAACAGTAAGCGGCGTATTGACCGGGATATAATCAGAATAAACGATGGTACTCTTTGCATTCAACAAGCTTACCGGTCTGTATTCCCTTGCCACCACGTCGTAAGCATAGTCTGGGATTATGCTCAGGTGGTTTATACCGCGATAGTACTGCGCATTTCCGGGTACCAGCAACGGGTCAGGGTTGAGCCCATTCACTGTGAGAGTTGCCTCGATGCTGGTTAAAGGATGACCAGTCCTGATGCACTTTCTAAGTTCATGGTTGATCTTCCTTTTTTCATGGAAGGTCACGGTTTTCAGCAAAGGCCGGTTGAGCGAGAAAGCTAAAGTCCTGCTGTCCCTGACCCCTGCCCTGTCCTGCTTATTGATAATCTTGACCAGCGCAGTCAGTCTCCCCGTAAAATGTGTATCAGTGTGTTTTCTAATTCCAACATATTTTCCCTTGTCCTGGCAAAGGCCGCGTTGTTCATGATCAGGTCACGGTTAGCACCGCCCTTCTCTCCCGCGTAGGTCTTAGGATCTTTGGTGTTCCTCAAGTGACGGATGCTCTTAAAGCTTCCCCTGTACTTGATGTTACCTGTTTGATAAGCCATATAGCCACGATCACAGAAGTGAACACAGAAGTGAACGCAGGCTGATCAAACGAGGCTTCTGAACGGGAGACACTCGTTGAATTCAATCTTGGGGAGCGCACCCGGATTGTTGTTCACCGGGATAGTTCGGAACCCTTATAAACCCTCTGGTTCATTCTGCTGGATTAGACGGACTGCCTCCATGATTTGATTGAAACAGCGCAAGTGCATCAGGTGCCCGATATCTAAAAGACCCGTTTTAATCAGCGAAGATCATTTGCTTCGCCCGCCGAATTCGTTCGCCCGCTCCCTGGCCTGCGCATATTTAGGATCTTTCCTGAACTGCTCAGGGGGTGGGCCCCCCTTTTCTGGAAATGATGGGTTTTCCTGTACCGAGGTCATCATAAGAACGGAGGACACTTTAGATATGACCAGCAAGATATCAGCATATGAAGAGCATATGAGGTGCGTAAACCTAGCTATTATTTCGCTATAATCTCGCTATAATTTCGCTATGATTTCGCTATATATAGCGAGATTATAGCGAAACGCATGCGAGATTATAGCGAGATTCATGCGAAAAAAGGGCCTGTCATATGCTCCTTATATGCCGATGGTTTGCTGGTCATCCCTAAGTCATGTCAGAAGGGTCTCAAAATATTACGGGATGTGTGTTTTCAATAATGGATGTTTTCAACATGCGATTTTCTATCTTTACGCATGCTTTTTTTTCAATTCTATATAGTAATCATCCTAATTGGCTCAGGCACCTAATTTTCCTATCTTGTATGCATTGTAAACAGAACTCGTATTACGAATAACAGTAGAGCCGAAATCGGCTAATGAAAACAATTCAGAACTACCATCGCCTTTCCTTTCAGTAAACCAAATCACATCATTTCTAAAGATACCCCTTTCCATCAATAATTCCCGATAATGAGTGTTTGCTATCATTTTTTAATAGCTCGTAAAAAAAGTGA
>JAYSYG010000544.1:0-3590 GCA_043716685.1 Sphingobacteriaceae bacterium
TTTACACTTAACTTTCCAATGAAATCAGTAGCGTTGGGTTTTAACTTAAAACGTTTAGGACACTATTGATCAAATATAATACAAAGTTATTATTCATTAGGAAACCTCTAAAGCATTCATTATCCATCATTATTGACGGTTATCCGTCAAAATATGACGTTTAGGGGGTTCTGGGAAAAACAAAAAACCGAACCCGGTTAAGCCTATTTTTGCTTAAGAATCTTTTAGAACTGTTTCAATTCCATGAAAGATTTGAGTTTTCTAATTCGGTTGAAATCTTCCATAAAGTTCGATAATTTCAACCTATAGGGTACCAAAGGGGACATTTGATAGAAATTATCAATGTCCCCTTTAATATTTCCCGTTGTATCTCCCTCTATTCGCTTCATGTGGAAAACCACGTCGTTAATTTCTTCGGTTCTATAATCGTTATTTTTTCTATCGAATAATAAACCGCTTGGAAACATAATGTTTTGTAAATCAACTTTACCTTTATAGTCCGTTTTCTCCCATAAATAGGGCAGTTTGGCTAGTAATTGGCCGTATAAATAAACCGATTTTTGGAGGTTCAAGTTTTCAGTTTCGTAATTACCTAATTTCTCCAAAATTTCACGCTTTTCACCTTTATACTTGCCAATGAACTTTTGGTATAAATCCTTTTCTATCTCACCTAAAGTAAAACGTTCTTCTATTGCCTCAATTTTTCGGTTTACCTCTTTTAGGGATTCTTTTAAGTTTTCCACCATGTCATTATTTTCCTTTTCAGTTTCATTAAAGAACCTTATAAATTCGTCTTTAACTGGTTCAATTTCCTTTTCTGGTATAGTTAGTTGGTCTAATCTCTTTAAAAAGCTTTTGTGCATTATTTGGGTATTCCTATTGCATTTACATCCATTCTTATTACATCTGTAATACCATAGATTTTTTTTCTTAACTAAATAACCAATAAAGGAAGTTCCACAGTCCCCACACTTCACAAAACCTTTTAACGGGACTTCTGTAAAATCTTTAGAGTGTTTCCAAGTACTATTTTTGCTTCTAATGTTATTTACTTTAAGGAATATCTCTTTAGGTATTAATTTCTCGTGTTTACCCTCCAAAACTTGCCCGTTTAGAAGATTGTGAGATAAAATTCCACAATAAAATGGATTGGCAAAAATTTTAGTTAATAGCTGTTTGTGTAATTTCAAACCCAAATCTTTTAACCTGTCTAAAATTTCAACGTTACTTAAATTTTGGTCTGCTTGTGGGAGAAAAAGATTTTATAACGTCTGAATTTGAACTTGTGAAATAAGTAAAATATACTACTAAAATTATTCCTTTTCAACTGCGAACCTACTTCCTTGCAAATCCCAAAGTTGAGCAAGAACCCGCACGTCTTCTGGGTTTCCGTTCAAATTGTGTCCTGTATGGGGCACATGAACAAAAATCCTTAGTAAATGGTTATTTTTCAAGGTTTTTTTGTTAGATAAAGTAGCTTCTAAATACAAATTAGTTTGTTTTCAATTAGATACTTGTTCGAGTCTGGCGGCGAGTAATGAAAACTTAAAGTTTAATTTTGCGACTTTCTACTTCCCTTTTCTATGTTTTTATAAAAACTTTGCAGCCTAAATTTGCCAGTACGCATTTCGAATCTCTTAACAACTCGATAACAAGACACTCTATACTTCCGATAATTAGCAGGATTTTTCAAAGAGGGAGAAAAAATTTACACGAAGTGACAAATGCCTTAAAATAAATATATTAAAACAACACGTAAATGGTAGCGGAATCGAGATGTGGCAGTTTTCAAGGTCTTCAGTTCTCGACTCCCCGCCCGGCTGAAGGGCCGTTCGGACGGGCGGTCCAACTGACATTCATTTTTGACTTTTTGATACAGCACCTTAATTTTTTAATGATGATGACCACCCGGCCCGTGCACATGGCCGTGTTCCAATTCTTCCTGCGTAGCTTCTCTAACCTCTAGTACTTCTCCTATAAAATGCAGATCGTGACCTGCTAAAGGATGGTTAAAATCCATTTCCACTTCTTTATCGTTAATACTCAGAACTCTTCCCATTAAAGGATTTCCTTCTGCATCGCTCATTTCTAGATCCTCTCCTACTTTTACGCGCACATCATCAAATTTGCCGTCTACTTCAAAAGCAGCCTTGTCAATTTTAACTACGTAATCTTTTTCGTAATCGCCGTAGCCGTTTTTTGCACTTATTTTAAAATCGAATTTATCTCCTTTTTGTTTGCCGTTAAGACTTGTTTCAAAGTCAGGCAAAACACTCCCGTAGCCGAATAAAAATACAAAAGGATGGTCGTTTGTAGTTTCTTCGATGAGTTGTTCAGGCTCATTATTTTTACTTGCAGTTAAATAGTAGTTTACCGAAACTGCCTTGTCTTCTGAAATAGTCATTTTTTGCTGTTTTTAAATTGGGTTTGAATTTAGGGAAATTAATTGAGGTGCTTTGTGTTTTTTTCCAACAAATACAGCAATTTTTCCCGCGAAAGATCGGGTTTTATTTCCCCATGAATCGTTAAAGAAACAGCCCCGGTTTGTTCGCTCACAGCAATAGCAAGTGCGTCGGTGTTTTCGGTTACTCCTACTGCGGCCCGGTGGCGCATACCAAAGTGCGCCGGAAAATTCTCTTTTTCGGTAACCGGCAAAACGCATCTTGCGGCTACTATGCGATTTTCCTGGATAATAACTGCTCCATCGTGAAGAGGTGAATTTTTAAAAAAGATATTCTCAAGCATCCTGCTTGTCATTCCTGAATCGACCAGTTCGCCGGTAGCGATAAAAAATTTGAGGTCCGATTTTCTTGCAATGATAATGAGCGCTCCCGTTTTTGTGAAACTCATATTATAACAGGCTTCTGCCAATGCATCGAGGTCTAACAATATACTGCTTTCTGCGGAAGCTGTGAATTTAAAAATGCCTTTCCAGTTCTTGTTTCGCAAAAATTCATTGGACCCAATGTAAAGGAGGAATTTCCTGATCTCCTGCTGAAACACGATCATAATGGCGATAACACCTACATTCACAAATTTTCCAAGAATGGAAGAGAGAAGTTGCAGGTCAAACGCCTTGATAACAATGTATGCAAAATAGATCAGCGCCAGGCCTACAAAAATATTAATAGCCGAGGTGCCTTTTACAAGGTTATAGGCCAGGTAAAGGATAACTGCCACGAGCAAAATGTCGATGGCATCGGTAATACTAAATGTGATAAAATTTATAAAATACAACACGTTCAATTTTTCGTTGGTTCTAATTAAAGTGTAATTGTAAACCTGTTAAAGGCCTCATACTTTCAGGTTTTTCTTATGCGCGTCGTACATCTGATGTACAAGCCCATCTGAAAGCCCAACCTGCGGTACAAACACTTTTTCAATATCGGCATTTTTCATGACGCTTAAAAATATTTTTGCAGCAGGAATAATTACGTCGGCCCTGTCGGGTTTCAGATCCAGTCTTTCTATCCGTTCCTGGTAGGTGTAAGAGCAAAGCATGTCATAAATATTTTTCAGCTTTTCATAGCTGAGATGCTTGGTTTCTTTTTTACCACTCATCTTAAAGATCTTATTGATGTTGCCTCCCG
>JAYSYG010000545.1:0-3589 GCA_043716685.1 Sphingobacteriaceae bacterium
GAAATAAGAAAATCAAATGCCTTTATTCCTGTTGGGAAGGATGTCCCTAATTTTGGCATCACTAATTCAGCTTTTTGGCTTAAACTGCAAATAAAAAACACTACGCATAAGGAATCCTACCGTCTCCAGATCTCTCAACCCGCGTTGGATGAGATTGATTTTTATCAAAAAAATAAAAAGGGAGTGTACGAAGTTTCCAAATCGGGAGAATCTCTGCCGTTTAATTTACGGGAGTTTTTTGATCCCAATTACATTTACAGGCTGAGGTTGGATACCATTAATCCAAGCGAGATCTATCTCCGTGTCAGATCCAGGGACAATCTCCAGGTTCCGGTTGTTATTGATACGCAGGAGAATATATTTGAAACCGCCAAGACCAAGGATTATATTTTAGGATTATTCGCCGGTATTATGATGGTGATGTTTCTTTACAACGCATTTTTATACGTTACAGTAAGAGATAAAACCTATTTGTACTACATAATTTACCTGGCAATGGTTATCCTTGTTCAAACGAGCATCCAGGGCTATACGTTCCAGTATTTGTGGCCAAATTTCCCATTGATTGCGCAGTGGAGCCAGTTCACTTTTTCACCACTGTCAGGCATAACCAGTGCTTACTTTATGAGGGTATTCCTGAACACGGCATATTACACACCGCGACTGGAAAAAGGGTTTATTTATTTTACTACGGCCTACATAATTGCATTTGCCTTTGCGGTGTTCGGGAGGTTTGATATAAGCTTCAATCTTATCACCGCTTGCGCCTCGTCACTTTCCATGTACATGATGGTCGTTGCCTTTGCAGTATTCAGAAAAGGCTATAAACCGGCGCGCTACTTCCTTCTGGCCTGGTCATTGTTTTTATTCGGGGTTACGATATATGCCATGACCAATTTTGGTATTTTGCCGATCAATAATTTTACATTCTACATGATGCCTTTTGGTGCAGCCTCTGAGGTAGTGTTACTTTCCCTCGCGCTTGCCGACCGTATAAATGTCCTTAAAAAGGAAAAGGAAGAATCGCAGGCTGAAGCTTTACGTGTTTCGCAGCAAAACCAAAAATTAATTACCGAGCAGAATATTCTCCTCGAACAAAAGGTGCACGAGCGTACTCTCGAACTGGAGGAAACTAATGAAGAACTCAATGTAACACTTACGTATTTAAAGGATACACAAACCCAGCTTGTTAACGCAGAAAAAATGGCTTCTCTTGGTCAGCTCACTGCCGGAATTGCTCATGAGATCAATAATCCCATTAATTTTGTGAGCGCCAATCTGAAACCCCTTAAACTGGATATTTCTGAGGTGTTTGAAGTTGTGGATAAATACGAAACTATTAATGTGGAAACAGTATTAATAGAAAAATTAAAAGAGATCGACATTTTTAAAAAGAAAATAGACCTTGTTTATCTGAAATATGAAATTGGGACGTTATTAACAGGCATTGAAGACGGTGCAAGGCGAACGGCAGAGATCGTTTCCGGACTTAAGAATTTTTCCAGGCTCGACGAAAGTGATATTAAAGAAGCGAATATTAACGAGGGAATTGAATCTACTCTTATTATATTAAGAAGTTCTATTCAAAAGAATATTGAAGTTGTAACGGAACTCGGCATCATTCCCTTAATTGAATGTTTTCCTGGGAAGCTAAACCAGGTATTTATGAATGTGCTTACAAATGCTCTTTACGCTATGAGCAAAAAGGATTCTTCAGAAAAAAACAGGCTTACCATTAAAACCTTTGAAAAAACAAATCATGTGTATGCGATTTTTGAGGATACTGGAATTGGAATGACTCAGGAGGTAAAGGAAAAAGTGTTCGAGCCGTTTTTTACTACAAAAGATGTTGGAGAGGGAACAGGTCTGGGCATGTCTATCGTCTTTAAAATCGTGGAAAGCCATCACGCAAAAATGGAAATAGAATCAGAGCCAGGCAAAGGCACTAAAATTACACTCATTCTTAATAAAAAAATTAACTGAGAAATTATTTGAGTAAAAACAACAAATGGGAAAACATAGCAGTGCATATCATTTTTCACTAATCCCTCTTCTTTTTTATTCTTGATCTGAGTGATGTTATGAATGGCATTGGAAAGTCTTTCCGAAACCTCTTATGCTACTTTTTTGCCTTCGCTTGTATCCTTATCATCATCGGCGCGCTTATTTATCTGTTTAGAGGTGCCAATAAAACGCTGGGAAAGGCCATTGCGGCTTGCCGTCTGGTAAGCAGTGTGCCCGGACTTTTTATGGAGAGCGTTACCTACAATAAATGTTATCCTATAGTGTTTTTGCCTTTTTTATATTTCTTTAGGCTTAGAACGCAAAAAGGTTCTGCTGAATAAGTCCAATAGTTTTTAATTAAAAAAAGGGCCGCTCTTTTGAGACAGCCCTTATTATTTATTCTGTAAAATTTCGTTAGTCAAAATATTCTTTCATCCGGTCAAAAAAACCTTTCTCTTTTTTATTAGGGTTGGGTTCGAAATTTTTTGACACCTTTAATTCTTCCAGTGTTTTCTTTTCATCAATGCTCAGGTGTGTTGGTGTATAAATGCTGATCTCTACTAAAAGATCGCCCCTGCCGTATGAATTCACGTCAGGGAGTCCCTTACCTTTAAGCCTTAGAACTTTACCGCTTTGGGTACCTGGATCTATTTTAATTTTTGCTTTCGCATCTATGGTTGGAATTTCTACTGTAGTGCCGAGGGCTGCATCAGGGAAGCCTATATTCAGATAATAAATCAGGTGACTGCCTTCTCTTTTTAAATGCGGATGTTCCTCTTCCTCAATTACAATTAAAAGATCACCGTTTATTCCTCCGCGTGGAGCGGCGTTTCCTTTTCCCTGCATGCTCAGTTGCATCCCTTCTGCAACACCGGCGGGTATGTTTATATTGATTACTTCTTCTTCTCTAACAATACCATCACCGTGACACGTATTGCATTTATCTTTTACAATTCTTCCTTCTCCATTGCATGTGCCGCAGGTAGTCTGTGTTTGCATGGCACCAAGCATGGTTTGCTGTACACGCGTAATAGAACCGCTCCCGTGGCAGGTTTTGCATGTTTCAAACTGGCCATTTTTTGCTCCGCTTCCGCTACAGGTCTTACAGCTTACATGTTTGTTTACTTTTATTTTTTTCTCAACGCCATCAGCAATGTCCTTTAGAGTTAATTTCACTTTTACCCGCAAATTCGTTCCGCGTGTAACGCGTCTTCCCGTGCTTCTTCCACCACCATTAAACCCACCGCCAAAAGCACCCCCAAAAATATCACCGAACTGGCTGAAGATGTCGTCCATATTCATACCACCGCCGCCAAATCCACCGCTGGCAGCTCCACCAACACCCGCATGTCCGAATTGATTATAACGCTGGCGTTTCTCAGAATTACTTAAAACTTCATAGGCTTCGGCCGCTTCCTTAAACTTTTCTTCCGCTGCTTTATCATCCGGATTTTTATCGGGATGATATTTTATAGCCAGCTTGCGGTAAGATTTTTTTATTTCTTCTTCGCTTGCATTCTTAGCAAGCCCCAGTACTTCGTAATAGTCTCTTTTAGACATTATAGTGGTTTTATTGTGTGTGAAT
>JAYSYG010000546.1:0-3560 GCA_043716685.1 Sphingobacteriaceae bacterium
ACAGCAGTTGAACTGGGTGGGCGACTAACGAAATTGCATGGTAGATTATATGCACAGTTGGATAGGATGCAAAAAACAGATGGACTCCATTTACTTGCAGAAGATTATAACAACTTAAAAAAGAAAATTGACTTTATTAAACCGACTCCAAGTGGTTTCGAAGAAGATGGTCATAAATTTACCTGGGAGGATGATAACGTATACCACCTTCCTATGGCTGCTGTATTGGTAAACTTAAATAAAATGCAGGCTGATCTGAAAAATGTGGAAGCTGAAATCTTACAGGTTTTTAGTGGTGCCAGCGGTAAATTAGCTATTAAATTTGATAATATTTATGCAAAGGTAATAGCGCCTTCAAATTATATTTCTGCAGGAGAACCCTATAAAGCAGAGATTTTTCTTGCTGCTACAAACTCTAAACTGGGTGCCGGTGATATGGAAGTTATGCTTGGAGTAGACTCTGCTGCGGCTGTAAAAGGCACAAAGGGAACACCGTTGCCTATTGAAGGCGGTATGGGTAAGTACCAGGCAGGAACCGGGGCTCCTGGAGATGTGAAGTATTTTGGCGTTATTAAATATAAAAAGCCGGATGGATCTTTTGAATACTATAATTTTAAACAAGAATACAAGGTAGCTAAGTCGGCGGTGGCAGTTTCTGCCGATCAGATGAATGTGTTTTATCGTGGAGTTGTTAATCCTGTTTCAGCGGGTGCTGCAGGTGTGTCTCCAAGCGATATAGTAATTAATGCAGCAGGCGCTGGTGTAAAGTTTGTTCCAAAGAGTGAAGCGGGTAAATATGATTTTACCTTTTCCGGAACCGGCGAATGTCTTATTACTGTTTCAAAGAGAGGTCCGGATGGCGTTAAACCGGTTGGTCCCCCTCAAAAGTTCAGGGTGAAACCTTTACCAAAACCTGAAGCGAAAATTGGTGGTAAGTTTGCACCTCCTGAAATGAAAAAAGGAGATTTAAGTACTGTTGGTGCAATTGGTGCGGGCGCAAATGGTTTTGATTTTGCTGCAAATTACCTGGTTCAGAGTTATGAGATTGTTGGTAAAGTAAAAGGTGCGGTTAAAATCGCGAACGGCAATGGCTCCAATCTTGCTGCTGACGCTATGGCTATTTTTAAAGGCGTGGATGTAAATTCAAAAATTTACATTGATATTAAAGTAAAAGGACCAGACGGGTTGTCGTATAGCTCAACCTGTGGTATCAAAGTTATAAGATAATTTAATAATAATTGACCATGAAACTCTTCTCACATACTCAGCTAATAGCTTTAATGGCATTGATTCTTAATTCAGTTAATGCGCAGCAAAGTATTTTCCAGCCAGGAGATTATAAAGACGGCGTTTATGATAAGGAAAATTCCGTTAACCGCCGCTTCATACCCTATACGCATCTTCGTGAAGGTGACGTTACCTGGGAAAAGCGGATTTGGCGTACAATTGACATTCGTGAAAAGGTAAATCAGCCACTGTATTTCCCTCTGGAGCCAAACGTAAGCCGTATTTCGATCATGCAATTAATGACGAAGTACATTTTGTCGGGGCAGATAATAGCTTTTACAGATGAAGAATTTCTTATTCCTTACGAAAAAGCCCAGATTCGTGATAAGATGGTTATACAAAGTGATTCAACTGATCAGGAGTTATTTGACGAGAGTGGGAATCCCTACACGGTTAAAGTGCCAGGCGCGATTGACTCTACATGGTTGTATAATAACTTTTGCGAAATTGAATTAAAAGAAGACTGGTTTTTCGACAAACAGAAATCTACTCTTGAGGTGAGGATTATTGGTCTTGGATTTGGAGCCGCAATTAAAGGTAAAGAGGATCTGGGTTGTGTAAATCAGTTCTTTGTCTATTTCCCTGCGTGTCGCCCTTTCTTTGCTAAGCATGAGGTTTTTAACGTAAGAAACGATAGCGAAAGAAGAACTTTTGAAGATATTTTTTGGAAAAGACAGTTTTCAAGTGCTCTTAAAAAAGAATCAAACGTTTACGACAGAAATATTGACCAATATTCCAAAGGACTTGATGCACTTCTTGAGTCTGATAAAATCAAGGGTGACATATTCAGATTTGAACACGATTTGTGGCATTTCTAAACTGAAAAAGAATTAAAAACCTCTTGTAAACAACAAGAGGTTTTTTTGTTTATAAAGGTGGGGTTTGAAAGGTTAAAAATTCTAAATTTCACGGAGTAATTTTAAATCTTGGTATATTTGTTGATAGGCTAAGTAATTACGAAAAACGATGGTTGCCGAGGCTTATTAATTAATAAATAAAGATTGGCTACCCATTAAAAATAACAGTAAAATCTACTATGAAAAAGGGAATTATACTAATCATTGCGGCAGTTGCTTTTGGCTCTGCTTTTGCACAAAAACAAGCTTCGGAGAAAAAATTTTCATTTAAGGTTGAGGGATCAATAAGAAACTTTACCGGAAAAACGGTTTACGTTACTCATAAATCAGGAGAGACGGAAATTAAAGATTCGGCGAAAGTTTCAAATGGCAAGTTCTCATTTAATTTAAAAAACGCGGAGCCTTCCGTTTATTGGTTTAGCATTAGTTCCGATCCGAATACCGTTTATTTCTTTGCGGATGAATCGCCGGTTAAGGCTAACTTAATTGCGGATTCAATGGTGTATTCAACTGTTACAGGCGGGCAATTGCAATCAGATTTTCTCGAATACCGGAATTTTATAAATAGCCTCATAGTAGTTCAGCAAAAAATGCAAACCGATTTTAATACGGCAGTTCAGAACAATGATGTAAATACACAAAATGCTATTAAAGCTGAATACCAGAATTTAAATGCTCAATACATGGGTGGTTTAAAAAACTTCCTTAAAACACATCCAAAGTCCGCTGTAAGTGCTCACATAATTGGTAGCGACCTTAATAACAGTGCAATTCCTGTTGCAGAGATTATGGATGCCTTATCTTATCTTGATAAAAGCCTTGAAAATAACTCAAACATAAAAGCAGCCAATAAAAGAGTTGCGGATGCAAGAGGAACCATGGTTGGGTATACGGCTACTAATTTCTCTCAGAATACACCTGATGGAAAAAAAGTCAGCCTCACCGATTTCAGGGGAAAATATGTACTTATTGATTTCTGGGCCAGCTGGTGCAGACCATGCCGTATGGAAAATCCGAATGTTGTAGCAGCGTATAATCGCTACAAGGATAAAGGATTTACTGTTTTAGGTGTTTCAATGGATTCTAACAAAGACCCTTGGATAGCCGCAATTCAGCAGGATAATCTTACCTGGACACATATAAGCGATCTTAAAGGATGGGGAAATGAAGTTGGTAAAATATATGGTGTTACCGGAATTCCTCAGAATTACTTAATTGATAAAGAAGGTAAAATAGTGGCAAAAGATCTTCGCGGTGCTGCACTCGACGAAAAACTCGCTGAAATCATTAAATAATCCAACAGAAAAAATTAAATTTGCACAAAATTTTAAAGAAGTATGAAGAATAGTAGACTAGTTGTTGTTGCTTTGGCCGTTACAACATTTGTAAATGTAGCGAAATCACAGGATCCGGCAG
>JAYSYG010000547.1:0-3560 GCA_043716685.1 Sphingobacteriaceae bacterium
AATATGCCGGGGCAAACAACCCAGTGTATATTATCAGGGGAGAAGAAACTATTGTTTTAAAAGCGGATAAGCAGCCTATTACGGCGTCAAAAGACAGTGAGCTCAAACCTTTTACCAACCAACGAATTGAACTTCAAAAGGGCGATACGGTTTATTTATTTACAGATGGTTTTGCTGACCAGTTTGGTGGCGCCGATGAAAAAAAATTCATGTATAAACGTTTTAAAGAAACATTACTTGGTATTCAGAACAAGGCAATGGACGATCAAAGAACATTCCTTGAAGAAACGTTTGAAAGTTGGAGAGGCGCTCTGCCACAGGTTGATGACGTTTTGGTGATTGGAATAAAGATCTAAAATGCAGAGCCAAAAATTACCTTATACAAGACAGTTGGCTTACGGCTTCGGGATGATGGGCTGGAGCATCCTGATCAATCTTATAAGCGTAATACTGGTTTATTTGTATTTGCCACCTGAAAACAGCGGCCTTCCGAAATTAATAACCCAGGTGGTCATCTTTGGTATTTTTAATGTGATCGCACTTATAACAGCCAGTGGCAGATTGGTGGATGCGGTTGTGGACCCTTTTATAGCGCAAGTTAGCGACAGAAGTGAAAACCCTAAAGGAAGAAGGATTCCCATGATGAAGCTGGCGATCTTACCTTCCATAATTTTTTGCTGCCTTATTTTTTTTCCGTTAAGACAGGAAGAAAGTACTCTGAATATTTTTTGGCTTGTAATTGCATTGGTTGGATTTTATGTTTCCTCCACGACCTATATTATTCCATATAATGCATTGCTGCCTGAACTGGCGCCAACCGCAGAGGATAAGGTCCGTATGTCAACTTTTCAGTCAATTGGCTACGTTATGGGCATCGGTATTTCTTCCAACGTATTTAATCTTACAGATCTGTTGCAGCGATCTTTTCAAATTGCAGAACGGATCTCTGCGCTGCAGATAAGTGTAATTAGTATGGCCCTGCTTGCGGGAATTTTAATGTTAATCACAGTACTCTCAATTAACGAAAGGAAATACTCTGCCAGTCTGCCAAGTGCCGTGCCTTTAAGAAAGGCTCTATACCAAACACTCAAAAATAAAAATTTCCTTTTGTTCATAGTAGCTGATTTCTCTTATTTTATTGCCGTAACTATAATTACATCCGGACTCATGTATTTTGTGACAGTGCTGCTGCCTTTGCATGAGAGTATTGGGAATAAGCTGATGATCACAATGGTGCTGATTTCATTTATCTTTTATCCCATTGTAAATTACCTGGCAAAAAAGACTGGAAAGAAGATTATTGTGATCGTGTCTCTGGCCTTATTATCGCTTGTATTTTTAGGAATATTTTACCTTGGCAGAACTGATTTTCATCCGTTGCTTCAGATCTATTCCCTGATTGCTTTTGCAGCCATTCCATTAGCATCTTTAAATATTCTGCCCAATGCAATTCTTGCAGAAATTATTGAAAAGGATAGTGTTGATACAAAAGAAAACAAGGAGGCTATTTATTATGCGGTTCGTTATTTTTTTGTAAAGATTGCGCAGACCTTTGGTATTGCTTTGTTTGCAATGCTTCTTATTTACGGGAAGGATGTTGGCAATGATCTTGGGATTCGCTTGAATGGTGTTTTTGGCTTTGTACTTTGCTTTATGGCGGCTATTATTTTTACGCGATTTAAGGAAAGAAAAGTGATTTAAAATGTGAGGTTGAATCCATCTTCCATTTTACATTCAACATCTTCCATTTATCTTCCAGTATTATTCGGCCGCGTATACACCAACTGCATCACATTTATGTTACGCATTGCAAAGGCAGTTTCGCAGTATGAAAAATAATAATCCCACTTGCGGATAAAATAATCGTCGAAACCAAGTTTTTTAACTTCATCAATATTGCGATTAAACTCCTGTTGCCAGATCTTAAGTGTATGAGCATAATCCAGTCCAATATCCTTTAGGTCAACAAGTGTGAGGTCACAGACTTCATTAATAGCTTTGTTAATGGCTCCAACAGAGGGAAGCAGGGAGCCGGGAAAAATATGTTTCTGGATCCAGTCTACCCCGTTTTTTAAATTTTCAAAACGAGAATCCGGGCAGGTAATTACCTGTATTGCAAAAATGCCATCTTTTTTAAGGAGATCACTGCATTTTTTAAAATAATCATTATAATATTCGGCGCCAACGGCTTCAAGCATTTCGATAGAAACAAGCTTATCAAACTTGCCGTCCATTAAGCGATAATCTTTTAAAATAACGGTTACTCTATCAGATAAATTTTCTTTTTGTATCCGTTCATTAGCCAACTTAAACTGTTCTTCAGAAATGGTAAGACTGGTAACTTTGCAGCCGTAGGTTTTAGCCATGTAAATGGCATTTCCACCCCAGCCGCTTCCTATTTCAAGTACATGGTCGTCGGGCTTTAAACGAAGTTCCTGGCAGAGCCTGTCATACTTTGCCAGCTGTGCTTCCTCCAGGGTCATTCCTTCTTCTTTAAAATAAGCGGAAGAGTAGGTCATCGTTGGATCTAAGAACAATGAAAAGAATGCATTGTTAAGATCGTAATGGGCCGCTATGTTCTTCCTCGAACCTCCGAGGCTATTTGTCCTTTTTGAATGATAGATCTTATTAAAGAATTTAAGAACGTTGATCATTAAGTTCCTTGAATTACTGCCGGATATGCCAGGTGAGTTCTCAACATTAAGTAAAAACCACTTAATAACATTCTGGATGTTGTCTGTTTCCCATTCTCCTTCAACGTAAGATTCCCCAAAGCCAATATCCCCATAAAGCACGCAGCGTTTGAAAAAATTGCGGTCTTTTACCTCTATTGTGGCCGTATACATACCAACTCCACTTCCAAACGTTAATTGCTCACCATCAGGTAAGGTCATATAAAGAAATCCCAGCGGCATCTTTGAAAAGAGATTTATTATAATTCTCTCATAAAAACCTGCTTTCGCGGCTATACTAATGGTTGTTGACATTCTAATAATTACGAATTTAAGTATTTACTCATATTAAACAAAAAGTGAAATGGGGCATTTTTTACCCATATTTACGAAAAACATTCCTTTGCAGATGATCGTTTTTGTTTTTTTTGTGATAAGGTAATTTCTTGAGCCAAAGCAGCAAAGCCTGCCAATGAATCAGGCCGATTATTCTTAATGTAAGGAACGGGAAACGGATGCAATAGAATAAAAGTCGGCGATTACTGAGCACTTTTTTTGTTCCGGTAAGTGTGCTTATAAAAAAGCGTTCTTCGTTCTTGTAATCGTCAATTCTGATATTTAGCTTTTCACCTGGCACCGCTAAATTGAAATCAAAATTGGTATCATGATCTACAAAGGGAGAGACGTAAAAGTACTTTGTTGTATTTAAATGGAAGTTGTTTTCTTTCAACGCCTCTTTTCCTAAAAAATAAGGTTTCATTTCCCTGAAGGTATTCCCAACTTCAGCAATAGCGCATTCAGGAGTATTATTTTTGTCTAATACAAAATAAAACGAAACCGGATTAAAATTATAGCCCAAAATATTCAGGTTTGTAAGCAGCATTATTC
>JAYSYG010000548.1:0-3555 GCA_043716685.1 Sphingobacteriaceae bacterium
AAAATTTTAAAACCATTATTACTTTTGGCGGTGCTTTTTCCAATCACATTGCAGCAACTGCGGCCGCATGTAAAAAATTTAAACTGAATTGTATTGGGATAATAAGGGGCGAAGAGCAGGATGGATCAAACGCTACTTTATCCCGGGCAAAGGAAAATGGAATGGCTCTTCATTTTGTAAGCAGGGAACTGTATTCGCGCAAAAACTCAGAAGAATTTAAAAACTACCTCGGGGTTAATTTTGGCAACCATTATTTAATTCCTGAGGGAGGAAATAATGAAGAGGGTGTTTTAGGCTGTATGGAAATTATAAACCCGGAATGGGATTACGATTACATTGTATGTGCTTGTGGAACGGCCACTACTTATGCTGGCCTGCTTGCCAATAAAAATAATAAACAATGTATTATAGGAATCAGTGTTTTGAAAGGAGAAAACAAATTGCCTTTAGAAACGGAACGCATACTCGAATCTTTTTCCCCGGACAAAAGAATTAAAATAGCAGGTAATGAAGCGTTAGAAAAAGATTTTATAATGCAAGACTGTATACTTAATTCCTATTCTTTTAAAGGGTATGCGAAACCGGATGCTGACATGCTAAAATTTAAAACCGAATTCGAATCTGAATACAAGATTCAACTGGATCATGTTTACACGATAAAATTAATGTTTGGACTTATGGACTTGCTTAAAACCAATAAATTAAAGCCAGGCTCTAAACTATTAGCCATTCATAGCGGCGGGTTGCAGGGAAATAAAGGGTTTGAAGAGCGTTACCACTTAAGTCCAAACCTGTAGTTAAGACTGTACCAGACGTAAGATTGTTTGGAGTCAGTGACCCGCAAAGCAGCAGAGGATAAAACCCTGACAAAGCCGAAGCCAATGGAAAGATGCTGAACTATTTTATTCTGCGGCCTGCTTAATTTGAGACCAAATTGCGTTTGCACACTATATCCTTCAGTATTATAAAAGGCCATATCGGTTCCATAGCGGATTCTGGGACCAACAAAAAACTTCGCAACTTCTCCTTTACCCGAGTAAAAATTAACATCCAGCCCGGTTATATAATTGATCCCTTTTACGCGGGTTCTACTTGAATCTACAACATTAAATGGATTTCCATAAGAAGGGTCGAATGTGAGAATCAAAGGAATAACAAAACCCACCCGCTGGTCTTTTGACATGCGCTCATAGGAAAAATTAAGTCTGCCAAAAAAAATGGCAAGGGGCTGAATACTTAGGCTGTTTCTTGGAACTTCTGTTTTTTCGGGCCTTAAAGTTGTGGTTTCTTTTGGAGTATCCTGCTTTGAAAATAAATAGCGGGTGCCTTTATAATCTTCCATTAGCAACAGTTTACTTTTACTTATTTTTTCAACCTTCGAAGTATCAGAAGTTTTAAAATACACGAAGTCTTTTACATTACTTACAATTATTCCTTTTTTAGTGCTGCCGTCAATAAAAAAGAGTTTGTCCTGCGCATGTATAAAGCACGACCAAAGAAAGAATATGAAAAGGAGTTTACGCATTAAAAACTAAAACCGAGGTTTATACCGATATATATTTTTGGTAAAAAAGAATAAGTAACAACAGGGTCCTGTGGCGTTTTGTCTTTATTTATAAAATAATTGAATTGTTGTTTATAATCGCCCCGCAGTTTAAATCCACCAATTCCCGCTATTGTTTTAAAGAAAAAATTCTTACCAAAATTTGTATGCGTTCCCACATCAATGATAGTAGCCATTTGGGAACCTGATGCAGGAACGTATTTTATGTTAATAGCAGTGCCAGACCTTTCTTCGACAACTTTACTGAAACTGAAAGAGGTATATTTAAACAGGGCACCAAAATAAAAAGTGGTTTTTCTTTTAAAATGTGCCGGATAAAAATTAACGAATGCGCCTATGTCGTAGTTCTTTTTTGCATTAGCTAAAACGTTAATAAAAAGATTAGGTGTTGTAACATAATGATTAAAATTATAGGCAGCCATAAAACCAAAGCCGATTTTTTTGGACTGGATAAGTCTTTCGAAAAAACCTGAAATATCTGCGTTACAAAGAGCGAGGGTGTTTAAAGAGGCGAAATTAAAGGCAAATTCCTGCCCTTCTTTTCCGTCTTTTTTTACATCTTTTCTCATACTCCCGTTCGCGTTATAAATGGTCGTTTTCCGGGGAATGTTATATACTTCTACAAAACCGTTTTTATATTCGATCAGGATGACGTCACTCTTAGAAATGGTTTCATTTGCATCCACAAAAGGCGCACCCGATTCACTCAATGGAACTATAGTAATATTGTCGGGGGCAATTTCAAGTACCTTTACAATTTTGTAGGAACCATCCATAAGGTAAATCCTATCCTGTGCATTGGTGGCAATACATAAAACGGTAAAAAGATATAAAAACAACTTTTTCAACGTTTCAAAGATAGTTAAATGCTTTTGTATAAAGTCGTCAAATTTCCTATCTTTAAACTTGAAAAAATTGATTTATGGGATGTAGTAGCGGCGGATGTGGTACCACAACGAACGGGGTACCGGCAGGGTGTAACAATAATGGATCCTGCGGCACATCAGACGGATGTAATAAGTTAACGGTTTTCGACTGGCTGGGTAATATGAGTTTACCGGAAGGTCAAAGATCATTTGATATAGTTGAGGTACGGTTTAAGAACTCACGCAAGGAATTCTTCAGGAATACCAATAACCTTACTTTAAATGTGGGGGATGCCATTGCCGTGGAAGCTACTTCCGGGCACGATATGGGAACTGTTTCACTAACCGGTGAACTAGTCAGGCTTCAGCTAAAGAAACGCAATGTAAATTTCGACAGCGAAGAGATTAAAAAAGTTTACCGCAAAGCAAAACAGGCAGATATTGACAAGTGGAGAGAGGCCCAGGCCCTTGAAGTAAATACCATGTACCGTGCCAGGACCTTTGCCTTAAAGCTTGGTTTGGAAATGAAGCTCAGCGATGTGGAGTTCCAGGGCGATAAATCGAAAGCAGTATTTTATTATACGGCTGATGCCCGTGTAGATTTCAGGGAGCTGATCAAAGTATTGGCAGATGAGTTTAAAGTAAGAATTGAAATGCGCCAGATAGGTGCAAGGCAGGAAGCTTCCCGTTTGGGCGGCATAGGCTCTTGTGGCAGGGAATTGTGCTGCAGCACCTGGCTTACAGATTTCAGGACCGTGAATACAAGCGCGGCCAGGTACCAGCAATTGTCGCTTAACCCTCTAAAGTTAGCCGGCCAGTGTGGTAAATTAAAATGCTGTCTGAACTATGAACTGGATAGTTATATAGATGCCCTTAAAGAATTTCCGGACATGGACGGTAAAAAATTACTTACCAAAAAGGGAGATGCTTTTTTACAGAAGACAGATATTTTTAAGCGCATGATGTGGTTTAGTTACCGCAGTGATCCGGGCGTTTTTATACCCATGGATGTAAAGGCGGTTCACGCGATCCTGGAGGCAAATGCTAAGGGAGAAAGCCCGGATGCACTTATTCCTACTTTTAATAAACTGACTGAAAAACTGGTCGTTGTAGAACCTAATTTTG
>JAYSYG010000549.1:0-10750 GCA_043716685.1 Sphingobacteriaceae bacterium
GAACTGTGCGCCATTCTCAAGACGGCTAGTGATTATCCGCTCAAAATTATACAAGGGTTCAATTAGCTGATGGTTCAAGCTCCCATCAAGGTTTCCGAAGATCATTTTAAAATCTTTTTTGTAATAGCGCAGTGAAAAAGTAGGGCTTACTTCTGTAAAAGATTTATTTCCAAAGTCCTTGCTTAAAAAAACACCACCTTCTATACTCAGATTTTTTGAGATTTGGTAGCCTAGTTGTGGATTGAATTGATAACCAAAAAGAGTATACCCATCAAACATCACATTGGAATATTCATTATTCTTCATGAAGTTCAGGTTCTGAATCTTGACGAAGAGCATTTTTTCCCTACTTGTATCTATTGTTGTATTAAAGAAGAGGGAAGAATTATCCAATTGGGAAAAATAACCTGGCAGCGACAGGAAGAAAAAAATTATAAGGGCAATGATTCTCACGTGTTTAAATAGTTCTTAAACATAGTGAAATTTATTGAAATGCAGGAGATTCGCAGAGGTTTTCGCCAATAAAAAAGGAAACCGTTTTGGTTTCCTTTTTAGTTTTTTGTTAGTCAACATTATCATGTAAAAAAGAATTGTTTGGTCTGATCTCTATCTTCTTATCATCGCCTTCGCTGAGCGTATAGCGTGATACACTGGATTCTGTACTTGGCGTTTTATTTTCCAATACAATATTTTTACGTTCAAAAGCTGTTTGCTTTTCCAACGCTGCTAAACCTTCAGGACTTTTCATTTTCAAAGTAATGTCCTTTAATTTACGGATCCTCTCCTGAGCTAGTTTAATTTGCTCTTCCCTGCTCACTGTATCCTGATTTGTATTTAGAAATTGTTCTTGTTTTACTTCGTTTACCGGAGCCTTTTTTTCTTCGTCTTTTACAGTATTAAATGTAAACTCAACAATCGGAAGATTGGTCTCGGTTTCCTGCACTGTTGTTTCTTCTTTAATGGACGTTACGGTGAAATTTATTTCTTCTTTTTGCTCCTTCTCTTCACTATTGGTAACAGTGGTTATAGTAGTTTGTTCTACCTTTTCTGTTTTTGTGAAAACAAACGGCTCGCTTTTTTGAATCTCTTCTATAATAGTCGTTTGTTTTACTTCCTGAACAGGAGCTTCTTTTTCTTCCAGGTTCACTATTTTACGTTCTTTGAAAACAGGAGCTTCAAATCCTGTAGCTGTTTTTGATTTAAAGCCAGTCGCAATAATCGTTACACTTACATTATCCCCTAAAGACGCATCGGTACCGTAACCAGTAATTAACTCGGCAGTTCCCCCTGCGGCTTCCTGTATAAAATCCGTGATGTCACCGAATTCATCCATGTCAATATCATCGCTACCACTCATTATGTTTAAGAGGACGTGACGTGCACCGCTGATATCGTTATCATTTAATAAAGGAGAATTTAACGCTTGTTCTACCGCTTTGATAGCACGTTTTTCACCGCTTGCAACAGCAGATCCCATAATAGCTACTCCACTGTCTTTCATCACAGTTTTCACATCATTAAAGTCAACGTTAATATGCATGTGCAGACTAATGATCTCGGCAATACTTTTAGCAGCTCCGGTCAACACATCATCTGCGTGTTCAAAAGCCTCGCTCATTTTTAAGTTCCCGTAGATCTCACGGAGCTTATCGTTACCGATCACTAATAAAGTATCTACATACTTTTTCATTTCTTCAAGACCCGCTTCTGCTTGTGCGCGACGTTTTTTTCCTTCAAACGTAAAAGGAATTGTAATAATACCTACTGTCAGAATGCCCATTTCACGTGCTATGCTTGCGATAACAGGTGCTGCGCCGGTTCCGGTACCACCGCCTAAACCTGCAGTAATAAATACCATCTGGGTATCGTCATCCAGGTATTTTTTAATCTCATCTATCGATTCAAGGGCGGCATCACGTCCTACGTCAGGAATTGAACCGGCACCCAAACCTTTGGTAGATTTTTCACCTAACTGGATCTTATTTTTAACAGGGCTTTTTTCCAAAGCCTGTTTATCGGTATTACAGACGATGAAATCCACACCTTTAATCCCTAAGCGGAACATGTGGTTAACGGCATTGCTTCCGCCGCCGCCTACACCAATCACTTTAATGATTGATTTTTCTTCCTGTGGTAATTCAAATTGCATCATGGTTATTCTTATTAGTTGTTGTTTATTTTTATTTCTGTCTTGTTTTTTGGTTCCCTTATCCTGGTTTTCTTTAGTCTTGGTTCTCCCCCTTACTCAATATCATCGCTCATCCAGTCTTTTGTTCTATCTATTAAGGTTGTGAAAAAACTTCCGATCTTCTTCTGAGAGTGACCGATTACCTTTTTGCTTTCTTTTTTCTTCTGACCCGGCGTTTCTACTTCCACTTCCTGTTTTACCAGGTTCACACCACGCTTTGAATCGCGTTCGTATTTTTCAATTCCTTTCATAACAAGGCCAACACCTGTTGCGTACAAAGGGTTTTTAAGTTCGTCGTCATTGCCGGCTAAGTGCTCGTTCGGTGTACCGATGCGGCAATCCATACCCGTAGTTAACATTACCAATTGAGGTAAATGTTTTAGCATTGCACCACCACCTGTAACTACAATACCTGCAGCCAGTTTGCGTTCGTAACCACTACTTTTAATTTCAAATAAAACAAACTCCAGAATTTCTTCCATACGTGCCTGGATGATCTGTGCTAAAAACTTAACGGAGATTTCCTTGTGTGGACGTCCGCGTAAACCGGGAATAGAAATAATTTCATTCTCCTGGTTCTCTTGTGATAAGGCTGATCCGAATTTTACTTTTAATTGTTCGGCCTGTGTTCTTATTATTCCACACCCTTCTTTAATATCATCGGTAATTATATTCCCACCAAAAGGAATAACAGCAGTATGACGGATAATACCATCATAAAAAATAGCTACATCAGTTGTTCCACCCCCAATGTCTACAAGCACAACACCCGCTTCTTTTTCTTCATCACTTAATACCGCGTCCGCACTGGCAAGAGGTTCTAAATGAAGATCAACAGTTTGTAATCCTGCACGATCTACACATTTGAAAATGTTTTTTACAGCGCTTACTTGTCCGGTAATAATGTGAAAGTTTCCTTCCAAACGGATGCCAGCATGGCCGATAGGATTTTTAATTCCTGATTCACTGTCAATAATATATTCCTGTGGAATTACGTGAATAATTTCTTCACCCGGACTCATTACCAAACGGTGCATGTTGTCGATCAGGTTATCAATATCTTTTTGATTAACCTCGTCATCCAGACTTTGACGGGTAATCATACCGCGGTGCTGCATACTTTTAATATGTTGCCCTGCAATCCCAACAATAACTTCACCAATATCTACATTCGCTTTATCCGCCGCCATTGCCACAGCAGTTTTGATAGAAGCAACCGTTTGTTCAATATTAACAACCACGCCACGGTTAACACCCAGGGATTCGGCTTTACCGATTCCAAGGATCTCCACCTTGCCAAATTCATTCTTGCGACCAACAATTGCTGCAATTTTTGTTGTTCCAAGATCTAATCCAACTACCAGCTCAGAGGCCAGGCTAGGGTTTGGGGTCGTTTTCTTTTCCATACTTTTATTTTTTGGTGCAAACCACCAGGTTTTTATATTTTAAATTGATAGTGGAATATTTTGTCCAGCTATCTGATTTACTTAATCCTTCGGTATAAAACAGTTTCAGCTTATTAAATTTCTCTGCGATATTATTCGCATCGCCGAAAATAATTTTATGATTGCCAATTGCAGGAAATAGTTCAAGTTCCTTGTCCTTGTTTACATAGATCTGGTGAATAAGCTGTGTCAGGACGGAGTCGCTGTTTATGTAGTTGGAGACATCCAGTATATCATCCAGCAAACTTACCTCCTTAAACAATTTATTTTTTTTGATCTGGTCTACTGAAAACTCATACCTTCTTGCATACGGTTCGGTAATTTCACCATTCGCAACAAGAACCCGCGCTGAATAATTCTGGTTCAGTGGCATTAATTTACTTTGGGAATCGATATAATAACTTTCCCCGTTTTTATTAATGATCCTGAGAACAGGCGTGCGCTGTAAGATCTCCACTTTTATCTCACCGTTCATATCCGCCGACACTTCTGCATTTTCAATAGCCGGATGAGAGTTGAGTGCCTTTTCAAGTTCAGGGATATTGATATTCTCATACCTGCTTGACAAAAGCGAATCACTTCTTTCCTTAAAAAATTCCTTTACGTCGTTTTCGCTAAGGAATAAATTTTCGTCGTTGTTGTGAATACTTACATTTAAAGTTTTCGCAATAATGTTTTTTTCACTTTTTGACACGAAGGCAAGTGAACTCGTAAGACCTGCAATTGCAATAATCCAAAGAACGGCAACTAAAACTTTCTTATAATTTATTTTTTTCAATTTTTTAATATCTACTCCCCCATTTGACAAGCTCAGGGATCAGTTTAGGTTTATTTGGTAAGTAAGTTCTCTATGGGTTCAATCAATGAATCTATATCTCCCGCTCCCATTGTTACGATTACTTCCTTACCTTTCTTTATCTCCTCTAACACTGCGCTTTTCGACAAGAGTTTTTTGTTTTTGAGTTTCATCTTATCCAGCAACCATTGAGAAGTAACTCCTTCAATTGGTTTTTCCCGGGCCGGGTAAATCTCCAGTAAAATACATTCATCCAACATATCCAGACTCTCCGCGAACGCATCCCCAAAATCTCTTGTTCTGCTGAACAAATGCGGTTGGAAGATGCCGGTCACTTTTTTTCCGGGGTATAATTTCTTAACCGAATCTATCGTAGCTTTTAGTTCTTCAGGATGATGTGCGTAATCATCTATGTAAACTACTTTTTCGGTTTTTACCCTGTAATCAAAACGGCGCTTTACCCCGCTAAAAGAACGTAATCCCTCTTTTATCACATCTCCTTTAATTCCCAACTGTTGTGCGATCACAACGGCAGCAATCGAATTCTCAACATTGTGCAGGCCCGGTAACCCAAGCGTGACGTTGCTTATAGACTCAACAGGACTTTTTATGTCATAAAAAAACTGTGCATTCTCAATAGTTATTGATTGGGCACAATATTCGGTATCTAAATTTAACGAGTAGATTATCCTTTTATCGGTGAGCCTCAAATCGTTATCAACATTTTTCTTAACAATTAACACGCCGCCTTTTTTTACTTGTTTTGAGAATAATGTATACCCCTCCTTCACATGATTTGCGTCCCCGTAAATATCAAGGTGATCTGCATCAGCACTTGTAATAACGGCAATTTGCGGATGAAGTGTCAAAAAAGAACGGTCATATTCATCTGCCTCCACAACTACGTATGCCTCTCTGTCGTTTACATCACCTAGAAGCAAATTTGTATTGTAATTTTTAGAGATTCCTCCCATAAAAGAAAAACAATTGATCCCCGCACTTTTTAAAAGATGTGTAACCAGTGTGGTAGTGGTTGTTTTACCATGAGTACCTGCAATGGCAATGGTTTTAAACTTGCGTGTAATTTCCCCAAGTACCTGCGCGCGTTTTAATACAAGATATCCCTTAGCAAGAAGGTACTGATATTCGCTATGCTCTTTAGGAACAGCAGGGGTGTATACGATCAAAACTTCTTCTTTTTTATAGCTGGCCAGGAGGGTTTCAAGCGTTGTTACATTTTCATCGTAATGACAATCCATTCCTTCTTCCTGTAGTTGTTTGCATAAGTCAGATTCCGTCTTGTCATACCCTGCAACCTTTTTCTGATAATGGTTAAAAAAACGGGCAAGCGCACTCATACCAATGCCACCCACTCCAAGAAAATAATACAGTTTATAGTTTAGTATGTTCATTATAGAGAATACCCGGCTAATTTTAAGACTTCCGTGGCGATTACATTCGCTGAATCATGAAAGGCCATCTTACTTATATTATTACTCAATGTCACCTGCTTCGACTTGTCTGAAATTAGTTCGAGCGCAGCGCGGATCAAGCCTTCATGCGCCTCGTTATCTTTAACTAAAATTGCTGCGTCTTTATTTACAAGTGCCATTGCATTTTTTGTCTGGTGATCTTCTGCCACATTCGGCGAAGGCACCAGGATGCATGGCATTCCAATATTGCATAATTCCGAAACCGAGCTTGCCCCTGCTCTTGAGATCACAATGTCCGCAACCGCATAAGCAAGGTCCATTCTTGAAATAAAATCCAGCGCGTACATATTTTTGTTGCCGTAGTTTTCGGTTTGCTTAACAGCTGTTGTATAATATCCTTTACCGGTCTGCCAGATCAGTTGAATTTTTTTTTCAATCAGTTTGTCAAGGCCGGCACCCATAGATTCGTTAATGGTTCTTGCACCAAGACTTCCTCCAATAACTAAAATTGTTTTTTTATCCGGCTCCAGTTTAAAAAAAGACACTGCCTCTTCGCGTTTTGTCCTTACATCTTTCAAATCCTGCCTGACAGGGTTTCCGGTAAGGAGAATTTTATCTTTGGGAAAAAATTTCTCCATCCCTTCATAAGCAACGCAAATTCTACCCGCCTTTTTTGATAATAATTTGTTTGTAATTCCGGCGTAGGAATTTTGTTCCTGTAATAACACAGGTATTCGATTTGCAGTTGCAGCTCTAAGCAGCGGACCACTGGCATACCCACCGGTTCCAACCACAACATCCGGCTGAAAATCTTTTATGATCTTTCGTGTTTTTAATAAACTGCGAATAATCAAAAATGGAAGTTTTAAATTGGAAAGTGTTAGTTTTCGTTGAAGTCCAGCTATTGGAACTCCTATGATTTTGTAGCCTGCGTTTGGAACCTTTTCCATTTCCATTTTACCTAAGGCTCCCACAAACAAAATATCAATGTCCGGCACCATTTTTTTTAATTCGTTTGCAATTGCCACCGCGGGGAAAATATGTCCTCCCGTTCCTCCACCACTTAATATGACTTTTAGTTTTTTCAAAATCTATTTTCAGACCATTTATAAAATTCAGTCCCGTCGAGTAGAAAATTTGCCTCTTTAAATTTTCGTATCGAGACACATGCCACTTTCCCGATACACTCGGTCCTAGCTACTCGAAGTGACATTGTTGTGTAAATTCAATGAATTTATGCTGCTTCCAGTTTTTCTTCGCCTTTATCTTCCACACCTCTGCTTACACTCAGTATTATACCTAGGGCAATCATAGTGAACCAGATAGAGGTTCCACCCATACTTATTAATGGCAATGGTTGCCCGGTAACAGGAAACAAGTTTACGGCCACAGCCATGTTTACCAAAGCCTGGAAGACGAGGCTGAACGAAAGTCCAATTGCAACCAGTCCACCAAAAGGTTTGTCATTGTCCCGCATTATTTTTATTCCTCTGTAAAGAAGGATCATGTATAGAAATAACAAAAGAAACCCGGTAAATAATCCGTACTCTTCAATAATAATAGCGTAGATAAAATCGGAAGATGCTTGCGGTAAAAAAGCTCTTTGTGTACTGTTGCCTGGTCCTTTGCCGAGAACACCACTCGCAATCGCAATTTTTGCCTGCTCACTCTGGTAATTACTTTCGGTATCCCCTTTCGAAAAATTTTCAAGCCTCGCCTTCCACGTAGTTGCCCGCCTACTTGGAAAAGTTTCCGGTGCAAACCAGATCCAGGCGAAGAACATGCCTCCTACTAGAATACAGATCCCCAGTATTTTTAGAATGATCTTGATATTAATTCCCCCAACAAACATTAAGATCAGGCAATTAAAGAACAATAAGGCTGCCGTTGAAAAGTTAGCCGGCAAGATCAAGGCGCAAACAAGACCTATCGGCAAGATCAGGTGTCGCACAACAGATCTAAAATCCTGAAGCTCCTTTGCTTTAATGGTTAATGTACGCGCCACATATATTAAAAGCATCAGCTTGGCAATATCCGACGACTGGAATGTTAATCCCAAACCAGGTATCTCAATCCAACGCGAAGCCTCACCAGCACTGACCCCTTTTAATAAGGTATAAATTAATAACGGAATAGAAAGAATAAAACCGATCTGCGCTACTTTGCTGAACACCGTATACTTTATTTTATGAAACACATAAGCAATACCAAACCCTAATGCAATTATGACGAAGTGTTTCACTAAATAATACTCGGAATTTCCCTGCTTGAATTTATGTGCAAGGGTTACAACGGCGCTGTAAACTACCAATACAGAAAGTAATGACAGGATGAACATGATTGCCCATATTACCTTATCTCCTTTTAAGTAGTTAAAAAGTTTCATTTCTCCGGTTTTATTCCTCGTTAAAATTAAAGTGACCTCACTGCACCTTTAAACTGCATTCCCCTGTCTTCGTAATTTTGAAAAAGATCAAAACTCGCGCAGGCCGGAGATAACAATACTACATCGCCTTTTTTGCCGATCTTGTATGAAGCAGCAACGGCATCGGAAGCATTATCCGTTTCTACGATGATTTCTACTACATCTTTAAAAGCGGCAATTATTTTTTTATTGTCTTTACCAAGACAAATAATAGCCTTAACACGGGCTTTCACAAGATCAAGTAATTCACCATAGTTATTGCCTTTGTCCTGGCCACCGCAGATCCAAACCACGGGTTTTTCCATGCTTTCGAGCGCATACCAGGTTGAGTTTACGTTGGTCGCTTTTGAATCGTTAATGAATTCAATTCCATTGATCGAGGCAACAAATTCCAAACGGTGTTCTACGTTTTGAAAATCCTGCAGGCTTTCGCGGATGATCTCTTTTCTTACATCCACGATACGGGCAGTCATTCCCGCCGCCATGCTGTTGTAAACATTGTGTTTACCTTGCAATGCTAATTCTTCAATTGTCATAATTAAGGGGTTTTGGTTTGGTTTATAATTAAGGGTTATTTGGTTAGTGGTTAAATAAGCGCCATCGCCATCAATTGGTTCTTTGATGCTGAATGGCACTTTGGTTGCGTTTATTTTGTGTGCGTTTATGTAGCTGGTTATTACTGCATCATCGTGGTTATACACAAAATAATTTTGTTTGCTTTGGTTTTGAGTGATCCTGAATTTTGATGCGACGTAATTTTCAAATTTATAATCATACCTGTCTAAATGATCCGGTGTAATATTTAAGAGGACAGCTATATCAGCAGTAAAATCAAACATTCCATCGAGCTGAAAACTGCTAAGTTCCAGTACATAGTAGTCGAAATTTTCGCGCGCTACCTGTAATGCAAAACTCTTTCCTACATTGCCTCCCAATCCTACATTGTATCCTGCTTTCTGAAGGATGTGGTAGGTAAGCAAAGTAGTTGTGGTCTTTCCGTTCGAACCGGTGATACATATTTTTTTTGCGTTTGTATAACGTCCCGCAAATTCAATTTCAGATATTACAGGAATCAACTTCGCCCTTAGTTTTTGTACTAATTCCACTTTGTCGGGAATACCAGGACTCTTAACTACCTCATCGGCATTTAAGATCTTTTCTTCAGTATGTATTCCTTCTTCGAACAAAATATTCTCTTCTATTAATTGGTTCTTATATTTTTCTTTTATCAATGCTTTGTCGCTGACAAACACATCAAAGCCTTTTTGCTTCGCCAGTATCGCCGTTCCCACACCGCTTTCACCACTTCCCAGTATCACTAATCTCTTACTCACTTATCTTAATTTCAACGTTACAAAGGTTAATACTGCCAATGCAATCCCGATAATAAAAAAGCGCATTACAATTTTTGATTCATGGAATCCAACTTTTTGATAGTGATGATGAAGCGGAGCCATTTTAAATAAACGATTGGCTTGTGCGAATTCCAGTCCACGTTTTCTTTTTTGATATTTAAAATAATATACCTGTAAAACCACCGATAAATTTTCAACTACAAATACACCGCATAAAATAGGAATGAGTAATTCTTTACGGATCGCAATAGCATAAACTGCTATAATGCCTCCTATCGCAAGGCTTCCTGTGTCACCCATAAATACCTGTGCAGGAAAAGAATTATACCAGAGGAATCCAATGCACCCGCCAACAAAGGCCGCAATAAATACCACGAGCTCACCGGAATTCGGGATGTACATAATATTTAAGTAATCCGCAAAAACTGTATTACCAGACACGTATGCTAAAATGCCAAGCACAGTTCCAATGATCGCGCTTGTTCCCGCTGCAAGACCATCAATTCCATCTGTGATGTTCGCTCCATTTGAAACCGCGGTTACAATTAAAATAACCATGGGAATAAAGATCAGCCAACCGTATTTAAGACAATCGTCGCAGGCCCATGAAATAAATTTTCCATAATCCAGCTCGTTGTTTTTTGAAAATGGAATAGTAGTTTTTAAAGTTTTAATTGGAGTTTCTGCATATTTCGGCGTTCTTACATTTTTATCTACGCCCGTTGAAATATTAAAAACATCTTTCGAAGTGGATAACATACGTTCCTTTACAACTACATCAGGGTGGAAATACAAAACACAGCCTACTATTAATCCAATTCCAATCTGTCCGATTATTTTAAATTTTCCTTTTAATCCTTCTTTGTCCTTTTTAAATACTTTAATGTAATCGTCCAGAAACCCAATTGCGCCAAGCCATACGGTCGTAATAAGCATTAAAACAATGTAAACGTTATGCAATTTTGCAAATAATAAAGTTGGAATTATAATAGCGCCGAGAATAATTAATCCGCCCATTGTCGGCGTTCCCTTTTTTTGAGTTTGTCCTTCAAGGCCTAATTCACGGATAGTTTCACCAATTTGTTTGCGGCGAATAAATTCAATGATG
>JAYSYG010000550.1:0-10744 GCA_043716685.1 Sphingobacteriaceae bacterium
ATGATAAATTCGAACCCCCTGGCGACCATGTGTAGCTATTACCTCCTGATGCAGATAACGAAGTAGAAGAACCACTACAAATATTACTATTTCCATAAACGGTTAAGCTATTTGATCCTGAAACAGAAATACATACTCCCAAATAAGCGTTGCAACCTGCAACGTTTGATCCAACAAGGCTAAAGCAGGTTGTTGTGGAGGCCGTATAGGCAATAGTCGACCCGGTAAAGTTTCCTACGCCTGTCATCCAGGTGTAGGAAGAAGCACCGCTTGCCGTTAATGTTGCAGTGCTGCCAGCACAAATAGTTGTATTTCCTGAAATGGAGAGTACAGGTGCAGTGCCAACAGTAACACATTTTACCGCTGCAATTGTGCCGGAACAGCCTGTGCTAAAAAGAGTATAGCAGGTAGATACTGACGGCGATACACTTATAGACGGATTGTGCGAACTGCCTGGCATCCAGGTGTAACTTGTACCGCCCTGGGCAAATAAAGTTGTGGAAGAACCGTTGCAAATACTGGCGTTACCACTTATTGAAAGTGAATTAGACGACCCCACATAGATACATCTTGAAGCAAAGCTTAAACATCCTGAAGAATTGCCAGCAACAGTATAACAGGTTGTAACAGTTGGACTAACTAAAATACTTGAACCCACAGAGCCTGTAGACCAGGTGTAATTGCTGGCGCCTGATGCGCTAATATATACCGAGTCACCCGCACAAATAGTTGCGCTGGGAGAAACACTGGTCGTAATTGGATTCACACAGATTACAGTTGCTGTACTTGGAACTACTGTTCCAATAAAAGTAGAGCCGCTGAAGCCGGAGCAAGAAAGAGTATACACCCCGCAACATGGATAGCTTACGTTAGCAATTGCTCCGTTTGAAAAAGTACTCACTATGGTGGCGGCACAATTGCTCGGTGAGCTTACAGACCAACTATAAGTAGTAGCACCCGGCAGTTGCGCAACTATGTAAGCCGTAGAAGAGTTACTTCCGGAACTGTAACATTGAGTTTGTGGTGATATCATCATAGATGCTACCTGCGCATTTAAATTTTTACTGGTCAGTATTAAACCTAGTAAACTCAGAAGGTAAATGGTTTTTTTCATGGTTCGGGTTTTAAGGGTGATCTAAATTAGATAATGTTAGTTTAAAAAATGAAAGTTTTACTAATTGATATGGATGATTCACTCACTATTAAGTTTGGGTTTCACGGTTTTTTTCAGTTGGGGTTTAAATTCGCTTACTCTATTTAGGATTTTCAGCTCGCTCCTGCTATCATAGATACAAGAGAATTTCTAAAAGGGTTGGGAACAAATTTGAAAGAAGTTTCAATAAGAAGAGTAAATTCTCCAAATTGTTAAAAAGGGAAGGCTTAACTCGGTAAAATAATGCTTACACTCAGTTAAAAGTCAGTTTGACATGAAAAGATTTAAATGTTAAAACTTAAGGAAGGATTTTATTTTAACAAAAAACTATCTGCATCCAGGCCTACAGGAAAAATTTTCCGGAATTCTTCCAGGTAATTTTTATCAAGATCCAGAGTTTCTATGCTTTCTTCGTTCGCTCTGGTTTTGCTAATTATTTCACCACGCGGATTTATAACTACGCTATCTCCTGAATGAGAGTAGTTGTTTCCATCGTTCCCAATACGATTTAAACCAACAACATAACACTGATTTTCTATTGCCCTTGCAATTAATAAGTGTTTCCATGGATAATTTCGCACTTCCGGCCAGTTTGCTACATATATAAGAATATCATATTCCCAGCTGCCTATTGTCGAGTGCTCACTGCCCACTGCCCGCAGCCCGCTGCTTCCATGCCCACTGCCTTCCTCTCCTAGCTCAGTTGATCTAAACCTATTCCTGCTCCACACCGGGAAACGCAGATCATAGCATACCAAAGGACGAATGTTCCAATCCAGGATTTTCCCGGTAATTTTTTTTGTACCCGCAGTATAATGATCGTCTTCTTTTGCCATCCTGAATAAATGGCGTTTATCATAGGTCTCAAAATCTCCCGAAGGGTTTACCCAGAACAAGCGGTTAAAATATTTTCCATTTTCTTCAACTGCTACACTTCCCGTGATCACACAATTTTTTTCTTTGGCTTTTTTCTTCAGCCAGCTTAGGCTTTCACCGTCGGAAGACTCTGCAATTTTTTCAGGATTCATAGAAAATCCTGTAGTAAACATCTCTGGCAAAATAATCAGATTGGTCTCCTCTGTAATAGAATTTATTAATACATCAAAATGTGTAATATTTTTTTCGCGGTCTTCCCAATATAAATGTGTTTGAATGAGCGTGAGTTTCATGTTATTTCTTATTTGAAACGTTCCTGTCAAGAAATCTTGAAACTGCATTGTTCCAATTATCCAGCACAGAAGCCCGTTTGTTATTCAATTCAGTATTAATGTTATTAAAATCATTCGATGCTTTGTTGAAAGCATTGACCGCTGCATTATACTCATTTATTTCAGACGGTGATGGGTTTTTGCCCTTTTTATCCATTGCTGTTTTAAGCTTATCAAATTTTTCTTTTTGCAGGTAAAAATCAATAAGCGCGGATACTTTTTTATCTGCTTCATATATGTAAAAGTCCAGCACATCCGTACAGGCAGATTTTAAAGTGGTATTATTCCTGTATGGTTTTACAGTTTTAAGTTGCTCTTTTGCCTCTTTTGAAAGACGTGATAAGGCTTCCTGGTTTTGTTTCATGGCATTAATATCTTCTTTAGCCTGGGCATCCAGAAGATATACCTCCTGCTTGTAAGGTTTATAAAATACAAGGTAAATTTTATTGTAAAATTTAAAAACTTCGCTTGCCTTTTCAAGCTTTTCTTCTGTTTTATTTTCTTTGTCTACAAGGTTAATGTTATTATTTTTTGCGAAGTCTTGTTGTGCCTTTACAGCAACATCAAAGGCAATTTCCAGTTTTTCATTGGCCTTTTCCTGCGCGGTCATATAAGCCTCCATTGCATCATACGATTGTTCAGAGATTTCTTCCATATCAACAATTTTAGCATAATCATAGTTCAATACAATATAGCTGAGTTCAAGATACCTCACGGTTGAATCCCGATAAGCAACATCCCCTTTAAAATCAGACATGTTTTTAATACGTGTAAGGGCATTACGGTTGGCATTGATCATTTCCCGCCTTTTTGTTTCTATCAGCCTTGCCTTTTTATTGTGCGCAACTGCCCTGGTATAATCCCAGGTTTCTTTTGAAATTTTTTCAAATTCCTTACCAACCTTGTCCATGTATTGAACGGCTGACTGTGATGTTGCATTCAGACTTAAAAAAATAATAACAGATACTGTGCTTCTGATGATTAACGATTTCATATATGTTTTGTTTGTTTTAGTTGTCATTCCCGCACTGAGCTTGCCGAAGTGTGAGTTTTTAAATTTACGGTTTTATAAGGTCTTTCATAATTTCGAAGGATTCATTTATGAAAAGATCTTCTTCAATTGATTTGCGGATCTTTGCATTGAATTCTTTAACCTGCGGACTCACTTCGTTTAAGGCTTTATCAAAACTATTGTTCATACAGCGAACGTTTCCGTTTTTGCTTAATAAGGCATTTTCGTAAGCACTATAAATGGTATCCATTTCCGCTTTGTATTTTTTGTAATCATTAAATTTAAGTGGCACTTTTTGTGCTGTGTTAAACCGTGCTGACACTGTATCCGACATTTGTATCAGCTTTCTAAACTCTCCTGATGTAGCCACACGTATTTTTGATCTGGCCCTGATACTTTCGATGGGAATAACAGGCTTCGGTGAAAATACAAGTTTTTTAGTAACAGTGTCGGACCGCAGGTAATATTTTTCCTTATTTTCCTTATAATTTGAATAGCCGGCCAGTGAGGGCAACTCTACATCCGGGATAACGCCATTCCCCTGATGGGTTGAACAGTCGAGTCTGTAAAATTTACCGATTGTTATTTTAATAAAATCTTTATTTATTTTTTGAGCATTCGGATAGTTGATTAAACTGGTATCAAGCGGCAATACATTTTGAGCGGTACCCTTTCCGTAAGTGCTTTGCCCGACCACCAATCCCAGATTATAATCCTTAACGATATTACTGAATAATTCTGACGCGGAAGCACTGGCTTCGTTCACCAGCACAACAACCGGTTTTTTAAAAATAGACCCCCTGTTAATATCCTTTACCAATGAGGGTTTTTTGTTTTTTTCCTTATAAATAAAAAGTGGCCCTTCATCTATAAAAATCCCGGCAAGGTTCATGGCTTCCTGCATGGAGCCGCCACCGTTGTTTCTCAGGTCAATAATTAATCCCTGTATGGTATCTCTTTCTAATTTCAGTATTTCTTTCGCTACATCATTGGCGCAGCCTGGCATATTATGGTCTTCCATGTCGGTGTAAAAACTTGGCAGAGACAGATAGCCAATATTCACGTGGTTATTTTTCAACACATACCCCTTAACGGTATTTTCTTCAGAGTCTATTTTTTGTTTGATAAGTTTAACTTTTTTAATAAGTCCGTTGGGTTTTTTTAATGTGAGCACACTACTTTTCTCTGTGCTGTTATTAAGCTTTGACTGGACTTCATAAGCCGTAATATCTCCGTTAACCAGTAATACAGAACCTATTTTTACAGATATAAAAAGATCTCCCTCATTAATCTCGTTGCTAAGCCATGCAGAACCACCAGGATCAATACCTGAAACAATGATAACGCCATCCTCGTTTTCATCCAGCTGTAACCCGAATGTTTCTATAGTTGAAGATAATTGCTTGTTAAATTCCTGGTTCTGTTCCTCGGTAAAATAGTTGGAATGCGGGTCATACCTGAGAGCAATTGCATTCAGCAATGTTCCTTCCACGGTGGAATAGGCAGAGGCCGCTAGTTTCTTTAGCGCTTTTTTTAAATTTTCAATACTATTTTTAGAAAACTCCTGCGCCTTTGCATTAAATTCTTTTTCATTAAGTGCCAGATAAGAATCCGTATTTGAAACTTTTTCATAGGATCTATACTTGATGTATTTTTCAATCCTCTTGGCGTGGACTTTCATGTTTTTGGAATATTGCACCTGTGCGCCGGAGGGTAAAAAATACAAAGTATCATTTATTGAAAAATCCAAAGGTTTAGATGAAAGTGAGGTAAGAATGGAATCCATGCTGTTGAGCGCCTTCACAAAGACCTGCTCTGCTGAAAGAATATACTCATTGTTTTGAGAATTGATCTGACCAAGAAGTAATCCTGCATTTTTTTTAAGGGCTGTAACATCGGTTTGCTTTAAAATTATGCCCGTATTGTCAAGATCCGAAATGAATAGATCAACAATCTCGGCGGACATATTTTCTGTATTTGCAGGGGGCGTGATATGCAACACATTAAAAGTACCGGTGAGTTGTTGTGCTTTTTTTGAAAATGTTGGAGTTTGCGCCCAAAAGGATGCAGTCCAAAGAATCGCAGCGAATATGCCTGTGTGCTTCAAAAATGTAAAACCAAATATGCAAAAGATTTGCGTATAAAAAAACCCGAAAGACACAAATCATATAAATATCAAATAGAGTTTTAGATTTGATAGCTGTTGCAGGTGGAATCGAATGAGGGTATTATTTTTACGCGATTGTAGATTTTCCCGATCTGCCAAATTATTGCCGTAGGCTATGGGCAAAAATACTTCTGTGAAATCCGTGAAATCAGCGTCAATGTAAAACTGTGTTCAACCATGTTGAGCCTTGTAAAATATATTTCTTTAAAACATCAAAGAGGAGCCTTAATTCCTGCAGTATTTATTAAAAGCCGTAATAGCTGGTTCAAAATTATGCTGTGCCGCTATTTTAAAATCTTCACAGGGATTTTGTTTTAAATTTACTTTAGCTACGCCTTTCCAGTAATAGGCTTCATAATACACAGGATTTAGTTGCAGGCAAACTATCAGGTCGCTTAAGCAGGATCTGAAGTCCTGTTTTTTTCCAAAGGTAATTGCCCGCTTAAAATAAAAATCTGCTTCGTTTTTATTGAGTTCAATGCTTTTGTTGTATTCCTGCATGGCTTCGTCCAGCTTGTTGAGGTCATTGTAACAGTTAGCAAGCACAAAATGAGCGCGTGCATTATTTTTATCCGTTTGCAGGGCCAGCTGTGCATCATTCATCGCCTTTGAAATATCGCCCAGCATATAATAAGCAGATGCCCTGCCGGTGTAAGCTTTTACATAGTCGTAAAGTTCCAGGGTCTGGTTAAAGCTTTTAATGGCCTGTTCTGGCTTATTGTTTTTTAAATAAAGCAATCCTCTGTTATAAAAGCTTTTGTAGTTGCGTGGAGCTGCTGATGCCGCCCTGTTAAAGTATTCCAGGGCTTTCCCGTCCTCATTTAAGAACATACTCTCCACACCTGCACTGTTCAGCGCTATAAACTGTGTTGGATATTTTTTAAGAATGTCTTCATACAACACACTAGCACTTTTCCAAACGTTCGTTCTTGCAAAACTAAAAACGGAAAAGAACAACAAAACAAGAATACTAATAAAACGGGTCTGCACTTTTATTTTGGAAACTAAAGTCCCAATGAGCCATCCAAATCCTATTAAAGGAATGTACAGGTACCTGTCGGCATACAGTACCTCGCCGAAAGGAAGGATCTGAAGGACTAAAATTAAGTTCACCAGCACAAATAGAATAAGAGCCGTTATGGTCATGTTTTTCTTCCTAATGAAAAGAAATATAAACCCTGAAATAGCAGCAAGGATAAAAAAACCTCCTGCAAATACCTGCGTTTTAATTTCAGGGTAGGGGTAGATCACGCTTAAATTTAACGGGTACAAAATAAGCAGTATATATTTGAAGAGCGCAAATCCGGCAAAACCAAAGCGCTGATAGTATGGGAACTCGTGCGCGTGGTTGATAAACAGGTCGGCTGTTTGCGCTTTGATATTAATAAAACCAATTAAAAGAGAAATTATAAAAAACGGTATTTTATTAATGAAAGAGTTGAATGACATCTTTTGGTGAACTATGAGATCTACGCAGATCAAACTTAAAGGAAAAACAACTACTGAAGATTTACTCAGGCAGCCAAGAACAAAAAATAAAAAGCAAAGCAGGTAGTTTTTTTTACCCTGGGTTTCGGTAAATTTCAAATAGCTTAATATGCCACTTAAATAAAACGTGGTTGACACTATATTCTTTAATTCACTGATCCACGCTACCGATTCTACCTGTATTGGATGAACGAGAAATAAGATTGCCCCAAGATTTGCGACAACTTCATTTTTGAACAAGCGTTTACCTAAGCGATAAACTAATATACCATTAATAATATGTAAAAAAATGTTGAGTGCATGATGACCGCCATCGGATGTTTCAAATAAAAACCAGGCTAAAGAGTGAGCAAACATGGTTACCGGGATATAATTCCCGACGAAGTGATTTGTAAATAATCCTTTCAGATTAAAGTCCCTCACCATCTCATTTTTAAAAACCATTTCGGGGTCATCCCAGCTAATGTGGCCAAAAAAGAGAAGTTTAAAATAAATAACCAAGGTTACAATAACCGCCAGGGTTAAAACGAGATGTTCTTTAAATGGTTTCTGAATCAGTTGCCGCACATTACAAATATAAGAGTTCTGTAAAATTTGGTACTTTTACGGGGTGATAAAATTATCGGCTGTGATAATAACCTTTAACGAGGAAAAAAATATAGAACGTTGCCTGCTTTCAGTAAAGGAAGTGGCAGACGAGATCGTGGTACTGGATTCTTTTAGTAAAGATCAAACACAGGCTATCTGCGAAAAGCATGGCGTTAAATTTTTTCAGCATGCCTTCGATGGGCATATCCAGCAAAAAAACAGGGCAATTACCTATGCTTCCAACCCACACATACTTTCGCTGGATGCGGATGAAGAACTGGGCAAAGAGCTTATTGCCTCTATAAAAAGAACCAAAGAGAATTTTGAAAAGGAAGGCTATTACCTTAACAGGCTTACCAATTATTGTGGCCATTGGGTAAAACATTGCGGCTGGTACCCTGATGCCAAATTGCGCTTGTGGGATAGCCGCAAGGGGCATTGGACAGGCATTAACCCACACGATAAATATGAATTATTTGAAGGAGATATTGCTGCTGGTCATTTAAAGGGTGATATCCTGCATTACAGCTATTACTCTGTTGAAGACCATTACAAACAGGTGGAATATTTTACCACCATTGCCTCTAAAGCGTATGTTGAGAAAGGGAAAAAAGCGCCTTTTTATAAGCTGATCGTAAATCCTGTGGCGAAGTTTATCGATCATTACCTTTTGCACCTGGGTTTCCTGGATGGAAGAGCCGGGTTTATGATCTCAAAAATTTCGGCCTATGCCGCATATTTAAAGTATAAAAAAATAAGACAACTGGCCTATCAGGATCTTCGAAAATAATTTTAAGATTATCCTCAGCAGAACGGATAGTATTGGCGATGTGATATTGACATTGCCTATGGCGGGCCTTATTAGAAAAAATTACCCCGATTGTAAAATAGTTTTTTTGGGAAGAACCTATACCAAAGACATTGTTTCGCTGAGTGAATTTGTAGATGAATTTATTAATTACGATGAGATAGAAAAGCTTGATCGGAAAACCAGGGTGCAATTTCTTAGAAAATACAATGCAGATATTTTTCTTCACGTTTTTCCAAAGAAACAAATTGCAGGTCTGGCAAAAGACGCAAAAATTCCAACCCGTGTTGGTACTACAAACCGCATCTATCATTGGATCACCTGCAATAAACTCATCAAGCTTTCACGAAAAAATTCCCCGCTTCATGAATCGCAGCTAAATATAAAACTCTTAAGTTTTCTGAATATTGATACTACCCTTGATCTTAACGAAGTACATAAATTTTACGGTTTTACCAATCTTCCCCACCTGGAGGAGAGGCATAATGCTCTTCTCGCTAAAAATAAATTCAATCTGATCCTTCATCCTAAATCAAAGGGTAGCGCCAAAGAATGGGGCTTACAGAATTTTAAAAAATTAATACGCCTGCTGCCGAAAGATAAATTCACTGTTTTTATAAGCGGTATCGAACAGGATAGAAAAGCGATGGGTGATTTTTTTAGTGAGAACAAAGAGGTAATTGATATGACCGGTAAATTATCTCTGGAACAGTTTATTGCATTTATTAATAATTGTGACGGGCTTGTTGCAGCAAGTACGGGTCCGCTGCACATTGCCGCGGCGCTTAATAAAAAGGCGATCGGACTGTTTTCACCGAAACGGCCTATTCACCCCGGACGTTGGATGCCCCTTGGAAAAAATGCACATACGCTTGTCTTTGATGCGGATTGCATTAAATGTGCAAAAAAGCAGGAATGTGATTGTATTACTCATATTAAACCCGAACAAGTTATTAAATTACTAAACCTATGATGGGATTCAAAACCCTTTCATGGGGAATGAATAACGATAAGTAAAATGAACGAATTTAAAGATAAAGTAATCTGGATCACAGGCGCATCTTCAGGAATTGGAGAAGCGCTGGTTCTTCAATTTGCTGGGCTGGGAGCAAGGTTGATCCTCTCGTCAAGACGGGAAGAAGAATTAAAGCGTGTGGCGGTCTTAACTAAACTGCCAGACCTCGATCTTATGATCTTACCTTTTGATTTGAGTGATACAACACATGCAAGCGGACTTGCTGCACAGATCATGAACAAATTTGGCAGGATCGATATGCTGGTGAACAATGGTGGAATGAGCCAGCGTGGTGAAGCCATCGAAACCTCCATCGAAATTGACCGCCGTTTAATGGAAGTCAATTATTTTTCTTACATAAGTTTAACAAAAGCGGTTCTGCCCTACATGAAACGCCAGAAAAGCGGCCAGATAATTATCATCAGCAGCATAGCCGGTAAATTCGGTTTCTTTTTGCGAACGTCTTATAGCGCCGCAAAACACGCCCTCCATGGATTTTTTGATTCCTTGCGTTTGGAAACCGAGAAGTACAACATAAAGATACTTATTGTATGCCCCGGAAAAGTGAAAACCAATGTCTCGCACAATGCAGTAACATCTACCGGTGAAAAGCATAATGGAATGGACCCCAGTCACGAAAACGCGCTTAGTGCTGAAGAATGTGCGAAACAAATAATCAAAGGACTACGCGCCAATAAAGAAGAAATATATATTGGCGGAAAAGAAATATTAATGGTACATATAAAACGGTACTTCCCGAAATGGTTTGCAAAGCTGGTTCGAAAACAAAGTCCTTATTAGCTCTTTTTTGAGAGCCGGTTCCTGAGCTGTCTCCTGAGCTTGTCGAAGGATTGTCGAAGGATAAGGCGAACAAAAAAAGCGAGCGGCAAAAACCTTGTGGCTTTTGAGCGGGACATTGTGACAGAAAGCCCGCCCGGGCGTCCAAAATAAAATAGAACACCACAAATCTATTCATAGGATCAAAACCTTTCTTAGTTAATTCACAACCCAGTTTCATCCATTACCGCTTGCA
The DNA here is from genome assembly GCA_043716685.1 of Sphingobacteriaceae bacterium. Taxonomy (GTDB): domain Bacteria; phylum Bacteroidota; class Bacteroidia; order B-17B0; family Aurantibacillaceae; genus Aurantibacillus. The sequence continues at coordinate 10,473 of JAYSYG010000550.1, forward strand.
GGTTCCGATTTTAATTTTAATTTAGTTTCAATTTAAAATCAGAACCATGAAAAATCTTAGTTTTATTTTATTCTCGCTGGTGTCTTTCACACTATTTGCTCAACCCACAACCTTCACATCTAAAGGCATAGGAGGTGGTGGAGCCTTATTTGCACCTTCCATAAATCCTGCAAACCATAACGAATATTACATGGCCTGCGATATGGGCGAACTTTTTCATACCACAAGTTTTGGAAATTCTTACGACCAGGTAAATTTTCAGCAGGTAATTG
>JAYSYG010000056.1:0-7506 GCA_043716685.1 Sphingobacteriaceae bacterium
AAAACCAAATGTCCGGTTAATGCTGCGCGAATAGCCATCTGAGCAGTTTGTGCATCCCTGATTTCTCCAAGCATAATAACATCCGGATCCTGGCGCAAAAAAGTACGCAGCGCTTCGGTATAGGATAAACCAATTTCTTCCTTGAGCTGCACCTGGTTTACACCGTCCAGTGTATATTCTATCGGATCTTCAATGGTTAGAATATTATTAGTTGGTTTATTAATTACTTTTAAAGTAGCATACAGGGTAGTCGTTTTCCCAGAGCCGGTAGGGCCGCTGATCAGAATAATGCCATTCGGTTTTTTTACGGCAAGCTCATAACGTGTCAATTCCTCTTTATTAAACCCCAGCTTATCAATATGAATATGACTGGCGTCACTTCCCAATAAACGCAATACTATTTTTTCGCCATATAGAGTCGGAAGAATGGACACACGGATATCTAAATGAGAATTACTGAATTTATAGCGGATGCGCCCATCCTGTGGCATGCGCTTCTCTGCTATATCGCAGGAGGCAGCTATTTTTATTTTATTTATAAGCGTTGGGTATTCAATTTTACTTAGTTTATGCCTGTCTATCAGTACCCCGTCAACACGAAACCGGATCCGGCATTTTTCACCATAGGTTTCAATATGAATATCAGAACTATGAAGATCTTTTGCTTCAGTAACAAGTGTTTCTAAAAAATTGTTGTCGTTTACATTTAACCTGTATATTTCTGTTGTTGCTGAATTGAGGCGACCGGGGTTTTGCGCTTTTGGATATGTACTCATGAGAAACTCCTCGAGTCTGTCGCCACTCTCACCCTGTAATTTTATTTTTTTTCCCAATACAATTTCCAGTTCACTGTATAATTCCTGTGTAATTTTTTTTTCATTTGCCAGAAAATATAAAATCCCGTTATCAATTTTATATGGCACAATTCCATAATACCATGCCTGATCGATAGTGATTTGGTTTTTAATTTCTGTATGAATTTGGGTGAGTTCCATAACCTAACTCCTAAAATTAAAGCAAATTATGCTATATTACTACCAGTAAAACCCGTCGCTCGCTACAAGACAAACTGCCTGCTTGCTGGATAAATAAAAAAAACAGCTTAACGATTTATAAACATCTGATTATCAAGCCTTAATAAAAGTGCGCTTTTTACAGACTATGTAAACACCTAGTTATTTCTATGTAAACACATAGTCGAATTCTATGTAAAAGCCCAGTGGAAACTAGTGGCCCTAATTAAAACTATTATTTAATTTTAAAAGAGTTAGCGGATTCCCAAATTCATTCACGCTTAATACCTAAACATATGCCAAAAAAATTGATCGAATATGAACTTTTACCTTTATTCCGGAAATTTATAAACGAAGTAAAAAAGGGCAAACACCTCCAGAAAAACGGGAAGAAAATAAAGCCGGCCAGTATCAGGAACTACCAATATCTAGAATTACTACTCACAAGGTTTAGTGCAGAAAAAAAATTTAACATCCGGGTAAGAAACACAGCCGGACTTAGCCAAAAACAATTTGAAGATGAAAAAAAATACTGGAAAGAGTTTTACCTTTCCTTTACTGCCTACCTTTATGAAGACCTGCGGCATCGTGATAATTATGTTGGGCGGATGGTGAAACTTCTTCGGAGTTTCTTTAATTACCTTATCAATGAAAAAGGTATGAACATAGGCTTTTTTCACCGTAAGTTTTATGTACCCAGCGAAGATGTAGACATCGTGGTCATTTCCCCCGAAAGACTCAATCATCTTATTTATTCGAAAGAGCTGGAAAAGGAGTTAAGTCCGGAATTAAGGAAAGTAAAGGATGTGTTTGTATTTGGCTGCGCGGTAGCCTTGCGCTACTCAGATCTAATGGCGCTTACCAAAGCTAATCTTGAAATAATTAACGAAAGAATGTACATTAAGGTACAATCAAAAAAAACACAAACCTATACCCGGGTTAAACTGCCGGAATATGCCATCCAGTTAATAAACAGGTATTCTAAAAATTATGTACAAAAAATACTTCCTGTGTTTAACAAAGCTTACATGAATAAAAAGATAAAAGTAATTATGGAACTGGCTGGTTTTAAAGAACCCATTGAGCGTACCCGCCAAAGAAGGGGAATTCCCGAAATGGTTTATAAAAATGTTAAAACCAAAACGACTTACCGCTTTTGTGATGCAGTAACCACACACACCATGCGACGTTCTGCCATAACCACCATGTTAAGCCTGGGCATGAACGAACAGATGGTCAGGCAAATTAGCGGCCATGCTGCCAATAGTAAAGAATTTTACAGATACGTGGCCTTCGCTCAAAATTACATAGACACCGAAATAGACCAGGTACACGAAAAACTGAATCATAAAAAGTTGGAATTAGAACCGGAAATGATTTAGAGCTTAGCGTTGAGTTATACCAGATCTTTCAAATAGTCGTTTTAAAAAGCCCTTTGTTTGAATGGTAATTTTACAGTTTTCCAGGCACTAATATTTTACTAGGCTACTTACACTTATTATTGCGTTGTTTTTCGTAATTGAAATTGTATAAACGCCAACCGGGTAACTTTCCAGGTTAATGGTACTGTGTAATTCTGCTAATGTTTGTTTTAGAATCTTTTCCCCAAAAATATTGGTTACCTCAACACTAAGACCTTCCATTACACTCTCAAGCATTATATTAAATACTCCCTCAGATGGATTTGGATAGATCAAAATTGATTTTTTAATACTTGCTTCGTTCTTCAATCCCGTGCAGTCTGACACTTGTTGTGTAACACTAATTTCTTTTGAGCAGCCATTTAAACCGGTTCCTGTTACTGAAAATGTAAGTGTAACAGAAGGTGTATTTGTAATACCGGATGTGTTTTCATTTGTGTTCCAGCTGTAGCTGTTGGCGCCACTTGCTGTTAATGTAATAGTCTCACCGGCGCAAATAGTATTTAAATTACCACTTACAGTAACAGTAGGAGAAGGCTTAACTACTACAAAAATAACATCCGAATTTTTACAGCCATTTCCGTCAGTTCCTGTAACAGTATACATAGTTGATGTAGCAGGATAAAATGGCGTGTTATTCATGACGTTGCCTGTCCAACTATATGTAATAGCTCCACTGCCGTTAAGTAAAAGCGACTTCCCTTCGCATAAAACGCTGTTATTTGCATTCGCATAAACAAGCGGCAAAGCATTTACCGTAATTAACTTGCTGGCAGAATCTTTACAGCCATTGCTACCTGTAACCGTTACAGAACAAACAGTATTTACAGTAGGATTTAATACAACTAAATTAGCATTTGAGCCGCTGCTCCAGGTATAACTAACAGGAGAACCATTTACCAATAATGAAATAGATGAGCCCAAACACACATTATTGTTTCCACTTAAGGTAAAAGTTGGCAAGGGATTAACAACAATGTTTGAAATAACGGTATTGGAGGAAGCGCATCCCTGAATGCTTGATCCGGTAATAGTATAAGAAGAATTAACCAATGGATTTATAGTTGAACTTCCACTGGAATAAGAATAGGTAGTTGCTCCTGATGGATTAAGTGTAAAAGTAGTTCCCCAGCAAATCGTTCCATTATTTACTGAAATAATAGGCAGTGAGTAAACCGTTACTGCAACTGTTGTACTGTTTACACAGCCAAATAAATTTTGACCAGTTAAAGAATAGATAGTGCTGCTTGATGGAGATGCTGCCAATGAAGTTGATACAGTAGTGTTATTCCAGGTATATGTATTTGCGCCATTGCCTGTAAGATTAGTAACTGCTCCATAACAAATAGCATTTGTACCTGTAATTGAGACCGAAGGAGTTGGATTTACCGTAACTGTAGAAACTGTAGTATTGGAAGCAGGACAACCAGCTGAACTTGTTCCTGTGATCATGTAAGTGTTTGTATTTACTGGTGTAATAATGGCTGAATTACCCTGAATCGAATAAACAGAAGCCCCTGTAGGTGCTATTGTAAAAGAATTACCATAGCAGATAGAACCACTATTTACACTTATTGTTGGGGTAGCATTTACCGTAACATTAATTGCGGCACGTGTGGTGCTGGCGTTACAGAGGTTCGACTCTGCATAATACGTATAGTTTCCGGCAGCAAGCGTTGGTGTTGTAATTGCGGAACCTGAAGATATACTTGTAGAAGAGGTCAGACTGCTATACCAACTTACAGGGGCATCCGAAACAGTTGTTAATGTTGTAGTATTGCCACTACAAATAAACAATCGACTATTAATAGTAGAATTAGTTGGCACTGTTGGAGTGGAACATATTTCATACTTCCAAACTTCGTTTACATACGCTTGAGTTGTTGATAATACTGTGCCGAAGCCGCCAAACATCCATAAATTGTTAGAGGTATCTTTCCAAACGCCTTGAACCCCTCGGGCTCCCGGATGATTATTGGTTGATGAAACACCTTGAGTGCCATACGCACCCGTTTGAACAAATTGATTACTGCCACTTACCCAAGTCCAGGTGTCATTGCTAATAGTATACCTCCAAAGATCGTTCATCAGCCCCACAGATCCTGTAGTCGCGTAACCGCTTCCTCCAAACATGTATAAATTACCATTTATTTCAGGAAATATTTTCCCTCCTGCACGTGCACCGGGGCTATTTGAAACACTGCTAACGCCCAGTGAGCCGTATGTTGCTAACTGGTTCAAACCATTACTTCCCCGAACCCAGGTCCATTGATTCGTAGAAGGATTGAATTTCCAAAGATCATTTAAATACCCCATGCTATTTGCCAGAACCGAAGAAAGCCCATATCCACCAAAGAGCCAAATCATACCGCTTGCATCCTTCGAAACGGAGCAACCATTTCTGGCGCCGGGAATATTTGTGTTTGACGGTGTACCTTGCGTGCCATAAGACCCCGCCTGGAAAGTCGTATTGCTCCCCCCCATCCATGTCCACTGACTGGAGGATATATTGAATTTCCACACATCATTTAGATAACTTGCATTGCCATTAGAACCGTAGCCATCACCTCCAAAAAGCCAAAGATCTCCCGCTGCATCAACCCAATTCGTGGTGCAGGAGCGGCCTCCGGGGCAGGTTGTTGCCGTGGGAATTCCTTGCGTTCCATACAAGCCGGCCTGATCAACCCCACTGCTTCCTTTTATCCAGGTCCATTGATTCGTACCCGGATTAAATTTCCAGAGATCGTTTAAGAGTCCACTTGTTGAAGCTCCTAATCCTCCTCCTCCAAATAACCAGAAATTTCCTGATAAATCAACCCAACTGCAACACGATGATCTGGCTCCTGGCATATTAGCATTAGCTGAAACTCCCTGCGTTCCATAAGTACCTGCTTGATCTGCCAAATTACTTCCCAGCATCCAAGTCCATAAATTGGTTGTGGGGTTATACTTCCATAAATCGTTCGATAAACCTAATGAAGTGAGAAAAGAACCACTTCCACCAAAAACCCAGAAATTCCCGGAAGCATCCTGCCACGCTCCCCCTGATGATTTAGTGCCGGGGAAATTAGTTGCAGTGGTAATACCCAGCGTACCATAAACAGCAGACATGCTCGAAATGGTGTTTGTGCCATTCCCTCCGTTCATCCATGTCCAGAGTTGCGCGTTAGCATTTAAATTTAAGAAAACTAAAAAAAACAAGATCTTGTGGGTAGTAGAAATTTTCATGTTTAATTCTTAAGAAGTGAAGTAATGCAGGATAATTTAGGTAGTTGGATTTACACTATTAAGTAAAAATAAAGCTTTTGGGCTTACTAACAAATATTGTCATTGGTATTTAGACGAAGTAAAACAAATCACGTACCAATTTGAAATTACACTAAAAAAATTACACATATTCCCTCTTTTAAACACTTGTGCAAAATACCATCTAACAATCCAGCTTTAATAATTTAGACATGCGAATGAAAAAACAGATTCAGGAATTTGAACCGGAAATCTTTTAAAAAATACATTTTTTAGTTATATTTGATATACTCCAATCAACTCAGATAGCTTGTCAAATCTGCAACATAGACCAATAGATTACTATGCCTTTGGCAGCCCATTACCGGGTAGGCAGTTTACTAGCGCAAACTACCGCTACGGGTTTAATGGTAAAGAGAAGGACGATGAAATAAAAGGCGCTGGCAATAGTGTGGATTTTGGAGCGAGGATGTATGACTCGAGATTGGGAAAATGGTTTAGCATTGATCAATACGCTGCGAAATACCCTTATTTATCCCCATATCTGTTTGCTAATAATCAGCCAATTATTTTAATCGACAAAGATGGTAAAGATATTTATTATGTTGTACAAAATGCAAAAACCAATAAACCTGAGCTTGTAAAAGCAGATCTTGATTATATCGCACAATCACTAAACTCAACAAAGGCTGGTCACGAATTATTAGCTGAATATGCCAATAACCCAAAAAAGGACTTGTACATAACTGTTGGAAAGACGGATAATCCTAGTGCTTATGGCCAGCATACTGCGGGAGATATACATACGGAGAATGGGGTTAAAACGAGAGTAACACCAGCTGAAAAAAATGGAGATGGTGTAGCAATCTACAATGGAATTGATAAAAACTTCGAAGGAACTGAAGTTTTCAATACTGAAAAAGAAAACCACTTTGTAACGCTTAATGAAGAAGTGTTTAATGGTGGAAGAATGGGCTTGAGTCAGAATAATTCCCGACTTGGCGCCAAAGTCTTAGGTCACGAAATTGGAGCACACGCTGAAGGAGAAATAGGCACTTCTGAGCAACAACAGCATGACGCTTGGGGGCAATCTGAAACAACAATAACCAAGCTTACTACAAAAAATGGCGAGTTTACTATGTATTCTAATGGCGAAGGAAAAGCTAAGGAATTAAATGACCAGGTGGACAAAGTAAAGATTACAAAAAAGGAGTCCGTATCTTCACAAAAAATCCCGAATAAAGGATCTGCAACAACTTATAAGGTTAATGTAAAACAGTGATAAACAAAATAATTATAATTGCTTTTCACCTTTTTTTTTTAGTTGCCTTTAAAAAGGCTAAATGGTGTGTCTTTCCAAAATCGATGCAAGAAGTAAATCTGTTACCTGAAAAAATAAGTAAGCAAGAAAACTTTTCTTATTTACCGGAAAATCAGATTCAGCCCTTTCAGATTTTTCTTTCTAAGAAACCTGTATGTATCGATAACAAAGACCTTTACTTATATAGATTCGGCTCTTTTACTATCAAGAATGAATATCTATATAGGGTCGAAAATTGTATTTATTTGGCTATAGTTAAGTCTAATAGAATAATAGACCAGTATCCATTATTTGATTTTGGAAAATTAAATCCTTTGGATACTGTTTACATAAAAGAGATGGGAGTAATATCAAATCACAAAATGGCGTACAATAATTTCACCGTTCAACAATCCGATACCATAATTGAATATAATCTTATTAAGCCAAATGAAAACCGAATTAGACGAACTGGCCCTAATAGCTATATCGAAAAAGATTGGATGAATGACGGGCAGAATAGTAT
>JAYSYG010000551.1:0-3552 GCA_043716685.1 Sphingobacteriaceae bacterium
CGGTTTTGTTCACACCGCCAAGCAGATAATAACAGGAGTTCTTATCATACACACAAAAGACCACGCCAAGCAATTCCTTGTTTTTTCGCGCTTCCAGACTAAAGGAGTTTGATTGGTCCGAAAATTGAAGGAAAATGTTTTTTAGTTCTTTTTTATAAATATTGGCCCCCGTTGTGCTTAAGGAGTTTAGGAAAAAATCGTAAAGCTTTTCTTTATCCAATACATTCGCTTCCACGTTTACCTCTTCTTTAATGGCTTTATTAATAACGTTCCTGTTCTTGGAGTCGAAATTTCCTTTGATCTCTTCCATTGTTTTTTGAAGAGAGATCCTGTAAGTGTAATTTGGAATTACTTTGAATTTTGCCCAGATAAAGGGTTGCATGTCCGTGATGGCACTTGGGAAGGCAAGAACAGTGAGGGCTGAATTCTGCGCGGAAATATATGTGCATACCTCCGTTACAATTTCTTTGGAAAAATTATTGACAGAGGATTGATTTTTGCTATCTGAACTATAGAACAAACCACAATGCGGTGTATACGGTGGTAATTTCATAAAATTAAATCCGTATTTTTTTGTCTTTAAAAAATAAAAGCCGCCGATCATCTGGTGTTCGTCCTTATAAATACCAACATAGCTCAAAGCATCTCCATAAACGGAAAGCCAGGCTTTTGATCCAAAAACACCGATAATTGCCCCCGCTTTTTCAGAATAAAGGTCTCTGTCTATTGGTTTAAGTATCACCTTTTACTTCTTAATTACGTTTGTATAAAGATCCATCATTTGCTGCAGATTATTCTTCCAGCTATAATTCTCTATCACATGCCTTCTCGAACTTTCAGCGATCTGCTTATATTTTACCTTATCCGTTATAAGTGATTCTATTGCAGCAGTTGTTTGCTCCACGTTCCTCACATCCACCTTAATCCCAAGCTCCTCATCTTTTACAATATCTTTCAGCCCTCCTACATTGGTTACTATTACAGGTTTTTCACAGGCCATGGCTTCTATAACCGAAACTCCAAAACTTTCATATTCGCTTATATTTACAAGCACATGGATCATATTGTAATACCTACTGATCTCGTTAAAAGGAATTCTACCGGTGAATGTTACAGTATCTGTCACATTTAGTTTCGTGGCGAGTTCCATTAAGTTTTTCTCCTCATTTCCTTCTCCAGCAATCAAAAGCTTAAGAGAGGGGTATTTGTCATGCAAAGCAGCAAAGCTTTTTATAAGAACATCAATATTATACAATTCTTCCAGAGGCTTGATGCTTCCCAGTACAAAATCCCCTTCATTGAATAAAGACTTTACTTTTTTAGGGATAAAATTTTCAAGGTCTACACCAAAAGGTACAACAGTTACGTCTTTTTGAATGACCTGCTGGATACATTCTTTTATAGTTTCGGAGGTTGCGCATAACAGATCTGCACTCCTGTAATTATATTTAAGAATAGACTTTGCAACAAAATTCTTATTTGGAAATTTCATTACATCTGTTCCCCAACTGGAAATAACATAGGGATGAAACCCGCTTAAAGCACCTACAAGTCCATAGCTTGTTGCATAATGGGCATGCAGCACATCCGGCTGAAAATGCTTAATAATCTTTTTCAGGATGGTCACATATTTGAGATAGGCCAGTTTTGTTAACGTACTTTCCGCGTTGATCTTTTTTTCTGGTTCAAAAAATACAGTAATGTTGGGATGTGAATACCATTCGTAAGAGGCTTTGTTAAAGCTAAAAAGTCCCACTTCCACTCCCTTATTGGCGAGTCCGAGCGCCCATTTTTCGGTATGTTCGCTATAGGTATCGGATAAAAGTAAGATCTTCATTTAATTCCAAAAAAACACTTTAAATTACTCATATTCAGAAGACTTACAAAATAAATTCCATTCGGGATACGTCTTGCCCTGCGGTGTACCACGCTGAAATAAACACTAAACACAAAATTAACGGATTATCTATTAAAACAGGTCGATTGTGACAATTGTTATAAACATTAATTTTTTTGAAAATAATACACTTATATTTGTTCTGGTGACGACCTACTCCATCATAGTTCCTTCTTATAACCAGCATACGTTTATAAAAGAAACACTGGAAAATCTTTCCCGGCTAAAAATTCAGGCTCAAAAAAAAGATCTGAAAATCGAGATAATTGTTGTTGATAATTGTTCTGACACTGCTACTTTAAACGTTATTGAATCGTACAAGCCAATCATAGATATTCTCATTGTTGAAAAAGATAAAGGTCAGTACGATGCCATTAACAAAGGAATGAGACTAATAAAAGGGGACTATTGGACCTGGCTCAATACTGATGATCTAATTGACTCCGAAGGTTTTTTTACGCTCGCCACTTATCTGCAAAATAATCCGAACACGGATTACATTTATGGAGACATTGCCTATATTGACGAACATTCGCACTTTCATAAAAATTCTTCTTCAGGCATTTTATCTCTTGACTACCTGGTTCATCGCGATGCGTCTATTAGTCAGCCTGGTTCCTTTTTTAAAACCAGTTTTACTAATAAAATAGGCGAGTTGGCCGCTTATCAATTTGCATTTGATTATGAATACATTTTACGTTGTTTTAAAAGCAAAGCTTCTGTGGCCAAATTAAACACCAATGTGGCGCATTTCAGGTATTACAGCAGCTCAAAATCCGGAAGCAAGGACTTTCGCTTTCTTACTGAACAACTTAACATTAACAAAGAATACGGCGGGAAATTGTTCTCGAAACTTAGCCTGATTCTGAGGTTAAGAATCTTAAAAAGAAAATTGGTTAATTAATCCACGTCCCTTCTTACGAAAGGTATTATAAGTTTTAAGTTTAAATTTTTCAACAAAATAGTAGTAATTTTAGACGTGCTTAACTCTTTAAAAATCGGCTACCTGTCATCTGAAAACCCCACTGATAAAAGGGTATGGAGTGGCACCCATTACAGCATATTAAAAAGTCTGGAGGCGCTCGGGGAAGTGATTATTCTTGGACCTTATAAACCAATATTTCAATCATTTATTGGGAAAGCTATTAACCAGATCAGCTTAAAATTATTCAAAAAAAGATTCGATTACCGACACAGTTTTCTGCTGGGCAAATCCTACGGAAAATATTTCACCGCGAAAATTAAATCTTTAAGCCTGGATCTTATTGTAGCGCCCGCTGCTTCCTGCGAACTGGCATTCGTAAAAACAAACATCCCGGTTATTTATATTACGGACGGTACATTTGCCGGCTGTTTAAACTATCATAAAAGCCTTACCAATCTTCTGGCAGGCTCTATAAAACAAGGAAACGCCATTGAACAAAAAGCAATTGATGCGGCTAAAGTTGTGATCGTTTCTTCCGACTGGGCCGCAAGGTCAGTTGCTAATGACTATAAAGCGACAAAAGAAAAAATTGTTACCATTCCTTACGGCGCTAACTTTGAAAAACTTCCGAAAGCCGAAGAAATAAATTATACTGCACCAACAGAATGGAAATTGCTTTTTGTAGGCGTGTATTGGGAAAGCAAGGGCGGCGATATTGCTTTTAATGCTT
>JAYSYG010000552.1:0-3544 GCA_043716685.1 Sphingobacteriaceae bacterium
ATTAAGATCGGCCAGATGATCATGATCGGAATAAGGAGCAGAACATCGGTAGCAGAAAATGATACACTTCTAAAAGAGATCCGTGAAAATAAACTCGGGGGTATTGTTTTGTTTGAAAAAAATATTTCGCCTGCTGATTCTAAAAATACCTTGATAAAACTTATAAAAGATCTGCAGACGAATGCTTCCATACCTCTGTTTATGAGCATTGACGAAGAAGGCGGCCTGGTTCACCGTTTAAAAGAAAAATACGGTTTTGTAGGAATGCCTTCTGCTGCTTATCTGGGGAAGATCGATAACTCAGACTCCACACTTTATTATAACCGTCGTCTGGCTGCCGAACTCGCTGAGCTTGGTTTTAACTGTAACTATGCTCCTACCCTCGATATGGCTGTTAATCCCGAAAATACGGTGATCGTAAAACGCCAGCGTAGTTTTTCCGAAAACCCCGACATTGTAAGCAAACACGCGCTTTTATGCATCCAGGCCCATCACGAAAACAATGTCAAAACAATTCTCAAACATTTTCCAGGTCATGGCAGTTCAAACTCAGATTCACACGCAGGCATTGTAGATGTAACCGATACCTGGAGCTTTAAAGAACTCTTCCCGTATTTCAACGTTTTAAGCTCGGGGAAATGTGATGCTATTATGACTGCACATATCATTAACAAACGCTGGGACAATTCGTATCTCCCCGCAACCTTGTCTGAGAAGGTGGTTAATGACATCTTAAGAGGATTATTAGGTTACAAAGGCGCGGTATTTTCTGATGACATGCAAATGGGCGCCATTTCAAAAAATTACGGTTTTGAAAAAGCAATAGAACTTGCAATTAATGCAGGAGTGGATGTTCTGATGTTTGCGAACAACGTAAGTAAGGATATACCCCAGGTTACTGCAACGCAAATTCACGCGGTAATAAAAAAATTGGTTAAAAAGAAAAAAATATCACGCGATCGCATTGATGAATCGTATCTCCGTATTATGCAATTGAAGAATAAAAAGTATTAAGATTTTCACGCTAAGCTTTGTAACTTTTTAATCCCTGATTTTTTAAACTCTTAACACAATTCCTGATCATCTGAAATAAAAATCAAGTACTTTGTAGCACATAAAACCTTTAAACTTACAACCATGAACACTTCTTTATTTAAATCAACCGGAATTTTAATTTTAGCATTTTTATTCTCCTTTTCTTCCTTCGGACAAAAAAAAATAGCCAGTCCACGCGACAGTGTAAGTGGCAGAGTTGGCAAAGCCACTATTTCCATTAATTATGGAAGTCCTTCAGTAAAAGGCCGGGTGATCTGGGGAGACCTTGTCCCGTATGGCAAAGTATGGAGGGCAGGCGCAAACGAAGCAACAACATTTACAACAGACCATCTCATTAAGGTAGAAGGAAAAGATCTACCTGCCGGCACGTATGGTTTTTTCGTAATACCCGGAGAAAAAGAATGGACTATTATTTTTAATAAAACACCTAAACAATGGGGCGCTTATGAATACAAAGATAAAGACGATGCATTGCGTGTAACCGTTAAACCGGCTAAATCTGCTTCTATGAACGAAAGGCTGATCTATAAAATAACTACCGGAGGAATTGTACTTGCCTGGGAAAACCTGGAAGTACCTGTTTCTATAAAATAATAGTTAACCACACCCTCCTTGCGCAGCTTCCACATTGCTAGTGTCGCTTCAACGATACTTTGTCCTTAACCCTGACAGGGTTTCCTGATTATGCTATAATCCTTTCAGGGTTTACTGCGGCAGTTTTTAATTGACATGACACTAGGAGCATGACAAAGCAATCCAAACTACGGCTGATTAGGACAATGCCCTGCCGTATTTCTGTGTTTGGGATCCCTTCACTATCGCTCGCGATGACGAACCATATTGCATTTCAAGACATAGAATTATATTACGTAATGCAATCCAGCAATTATCCAGCGAACCATTGCAAGCCGTGAAATGGTTAAAGCAATCACACTTACAATTATTTTAGCTGATACGCCACAACTTTGTTTCCAAAAAAAGTAGGGACATACACAATATTCTTATTCGCATCAAAACCAATATCGGCTGTATTCATTTTTTCAGCGCGGGTGTCAAGCAAAACTCTTTTTGTGCCATCTGCTTTTATATAATAAATAATACCGCTCCAGCAGGACACTATAAAATCACCATTCCTGGTTTGTTCTACCCCATCTGTACTTTCATCCATGCCTTCCGCAATTTTAGTCATTTGTTTAGTGGCAGTGTTTTTCCAAAGTGTGCCATTCACGAGAAGATAAAGGTCGGAACCTTTTTCAAGCAAGCCATTCACACCCTGCAAATTATCCAGTATAGTTTCCACTTTGCTGTTGGTAATGCGATGTACTTTACCCACCTTCATGTCCGACACATACACAATTCCGTTTTCAGCAATGGTAATGTCATTTAAAAACACTGCTCCTTCTACCGGAATACGTTGGGTTATTTTTCCCTTTTCTATATCTATCACAACCACTTCATCAATATCTGCCACATATAAAAATCCTTCAAAGATTCCCATACCCTTAGGCGCACTAAGTCCTGTTACCCAATCCACAACCAGTTTTTTTCCATCTGCATTCATTTTACCGATAGAGCCTTTTTGATCTTTTGTGTTGGACCCACCATCAATATTTGAGAAATACAAAACGCCGCTCTCCTTATTATAGAGTACAGATTCGGGGACCTTTAAACTTGCATCAGTCTCCCATAATTTTACCAGCTCCTTGTTTTGAGCTGCTCCGGTTGATGCAGACACTATACCTGCAAGACAACAAATAATTTTGAGATACTTCATACTTTATTTAATTTTTAAATTGATTTTCATCTGATAAGATACTACACGTAACCAGTAAAAAGGTTCAATTACATTTACAAAAATAATTTTTTTATGTTGACGATCCGACTTTCCTTTAAAGAATTTAATTGATACATTTACTTTTATCATTTTAAGTCTAAAATATGAAAACTCTTCCAATCCTTTCCTCAGCCTTGTTTTGCGGGTTGATTCTTTTCTCTTCCTGCACAACAAATAAAGAAGAAAAACATTCTGCGGCATTAAAAGCAGATATCAATAACGCAGGTTTAACCCTCCCTGCCGGATTTGGTGCGTTAAAAGCTGCAGATGATATTGGTCCCGCAAGACATCTTGCTGTTACACCCGAAGGTCATATTTATATTAAACTTGCTTATCCTGATAAAGAAGGAAATGGGATAATTTTCCTACAAGCAAATGAAAATGGAGGCGACTACACAAAAAGTGGGTTTGGGAAATATGCAGGAACCGGTATCTATGTAAAAGGAAATTATTTATATGCTTCCTCCAACCAGGAAGTATTCCGGTATAAATTAAACGATAAGCATGAGCCAATACCTACCGCACCGCCTGAACGCATCGTGACTGGCCTTATAGACAGAAGGCAGCACGAATCAAAATCGCTCGTTCTCGACAACGACGGAAATATCTACGTAAACATAGGAGCCTTTTCTAACTCTTGCCAGCAACAGGACA
>JAYSYG010000553.1:0-10701 GCA_043716685.1 Sphingobacteriaceae bacterium
GAATCACACAACCTTTACGAGATCGACCAATTCCTTTTTTCCAAAAACTTCAGGAGGGCTGAGACGAGTCTGCAATACAGGAGTTGGGGTGATGCTTTATACATTCGTGTTAGCTCTGCTCCAAAATTTCAGAATTTTTTTAATCTGGCCCAAAGCAGGTTTTTGGTTTGGAGCTGGCCTTTCCGGAAAAAAATTTACTGGATTAACGACCAGGCAAAATATGTTCTTAAAAATAAATTATTAAAAAAAAGTGATTTATGACAGGCATAAAATTACGGGGGAGAATGGGCAACCAGATGTTTCAGTTTGCGTTTGGTTACGTGCATGCAAAAAAAAAGGCGACAAACTTTTTTATAAGCGGCGGATCTTCAAAGTGGCTCCTGGATTATTTTTTACTGAACGGGTATTCTTTTAATCCCTTTAGTAACATTATTAATCGAATCTTTTACCGGCTTTCACATTTTAAATCAAAAATCCTGATCCAATTCGGTCACGAGAACGTTGTAGATATTGTAAAGGAAAGTGAGCACTGCGATATGCTAGACGGCTACTTTCAGTCTGAACTTTTTTTCCCCGGCTACGAAAAGCACATTCAAAAACTTTTTGAGCTAAAACCAAAATATAAGACCGCCTTCGAAAAAAAATACAAAGACGTTTTCCGTGATACTAAAGTAATTGCAGTCCATATCCGCCGAACAGATTATTTAACTTGGGTGCGTGACAACTTCTCAACAAGCCCGGCACTGCCCTTTTCTTATGTAGAAGGTTTCCTCGGAAAATTTGACCTGGCTACTTATAAAGTCATTTTTGTAAGCGACGACATTCATGCTGTAAAAGAGCATTTTGGCGGCCACTCTAATTTTCATTTTGAATCCAACGACTCTATCATAGACTTTCAGATTCTCCTGAATGCAGATGTACTCTGTCTTTCAAACAGTTCATTCTCATGGTGGGGCGCCTATTTAAATACTAAAACCAACAAGCAGGTGTTTGCCCCTGAATACTGGCTTGGGTCAAAAACCATTGGTGAATACCCGGTAGGTGTTATTTGTAAAGACTGGCAGCGATTAAAAATATAACCAAGATACTTCTATGTCCCACACACGTATGCAGGAGCTTTATTATCGTATTCCGTCACCAGGAATGCTTTTTTCAAAAAACACGAACAATTTCCTTCTCTGATCCCTTATTATTACTGAAAAAAATACTAAGTTTAGTCAGACAGAGATTTAGTTTTAAACTCAATACGTTTTATGTGCGGAATACTGGGATATATTGGTAATATCGAAAAAAATACTTTCGGGAAATCCCTTGATACCTTAATTCACCGTGGACCAGACTCTGGAAGCATTTTCCAGAACAACTCCATTAGTTTAGGTCACCGGCGGTTATCCATTATCGATCTTAGTCCAGACGCTAACCAGCCTATGCATTTGAACGAGCGCTACACGCTTGTATTTAACGGAGAGATCTATAATTTCAGGGATATAAAAAAAGAGCTTCAGGCATTGGGTGTGTTATTTAAAACCCAGAGCGACACCGAAGTTATTCTTCAGTGCTATGCAAAATGGGGCGTAGACTGTTTCAGGCGCTTTAACGGTATGTGGGCCCTTGCTTTATGGGACGATGAAGAAAAAAAACTGATTCTTTCGCGGGATAGGTTAGGGAAAAAGCCTCTGTTCTGCGGCTTTAAAGGCAATGATTTTTTCTTCGCTTCTGAAATGAAAGCGCTCTATCATTTTTTAGATAAAGTAGAAATTGACCATTCAACTGTTTCAAAAGCAATAGAAAACTCATTTTCTTACGAGGCAACTGAAAAGTGCCTGATTAAGGGCATTCTCAGGTTTCCGGCAGCTTCCGTTGGAGTTTTGAAAACTAACAAACTCACCATTCAAACTTTTTGGGATCCCCTTTCGGCTTCAACAGAAATTCCTAAAACATATTCAGGTCAAAAAGAATATTTCCGCACTCTTTTTTTAGATGCCTGTAAGATCAGGATGCAAAGTGATGTCCCTATCGGTACGGCTTTGAGCGGGGGTCTGGATTCAAGCTCGGTTATCTGCGCCATGTCACATCTCTCAAAAGAAAAATCTTTTTCTTTTCAGAAAAACTGGCAGCATGCGTTTGTAGCTTCTTTCCCAGGCACTTCTCTTGATGAAACACGTTATGCAAAACAGGTAACAGATCACTTACAAATTCCTGCCAATTTTATTAAAATTGATCCGCTTGCTGAGCTCGATGCTATTTACAGGCAGGCGTATCTTTTTGAGGAAATATATTATGCGCCAACCATTCCTTTTGTGCAGCTATATCGAAGCATACGGGATAGTGGAGTTAAAGTAAGTATTGACGGGCACGGTGCCGACGAACTATTCGGAGGGTATCCATTTGATATGCATTACGCTTTAATAGATGCGATGCCAAATCCCCGAAAATTAAAAAATGTATTCGAAGCGATTGAAAATACGAGCGGTGAAAAAATTAAGGATAAAAAAAATTACTTAAAATTTGCTTTAAAAAATAAATTCCCAGCGTTAGCTGCTCTTACAGCCGACAAAACTGTTTTCAAAAAAAGAAGCGGGCTTGATTATTTCAATACCCAGTTATACGATTCCTCCTTCAAGTCCATACTCCCTACCCTTCTTCGTAATTATGACCGATACGCGATGATAAATAGTGTCGAGATTCGGATGCCTTTCTTAGATTACCGCCTTGTGGAATTTGCTTTTAAAATTTCCTGCGATTCCAAAATAAGGAACGGCTATGGAAAGGCCATTGTACGTGATGCCCTTGTGGGGATTGTTCCGGAAGAGATCCTCTATAGAAAAAAGAAGATTGGATTTAATTCCCCCATGAATAGTTGGATGACAGGTGAATTGAAAACATGGATTCTGGATACGATCAATAGTACGGATTTTAGTACAAGCACCGTTATTCATGCAAAAGAGGTAAAAGCCAGTATTCTAAAAACACTGGAAAACAAAGAACTTAGCTACCACGCTGCGGAGAGTAGTTTTGCTCAAATTATGCCGTATATATGGGAAAAATCATTAAAATTACATCATGAATAGTGTCCTGGCACCCATAGCGCTTTTTACCTATAACCGGCCCGGACATTTGCTGCAATGCCTCAAAAGTTTGCGGGAAAATGAACTGGCGTCTAAAAGCATTCTGTATGTGTATTCTGATGGAAAAAAAGATGGAGCCTCATCTGAAGAAATAAAAAAAATTGAAGCGTGCAGGGAAATTGCCAGGCAGGAATTGTGGTGCAAAGAAGTTATTGTGATTGAGCAAACCGAAAATCTGGGCCTCGCACGTTCCGTAATCCTTGGTGTTACAGAGGTTATTAACAAGCATGGAAAAATAATAGTGCTTGAGGACGACCTCATTGTCTCTACTTCATTTTTAAGTTTTATGAACGAATGCCTTGATGCATATTCAGGTATAGAAAACATCTATTCGGTTAACGGTTTCATGTTTCCAATAGATATACACGAACGAAGTACTTTTTTATTGCCTTATACCTCCACGTGGGGGTGGGGAACATGGAAGAATAAATGGGCTGCATTCAACAGCGAAATAAATGAAGAAGACAAACATATTATAGCCAGCGATCACCTGCTTAAGAAACGATTCGATCTTTCAGACTATGATTACACCAGCATGCTTGCCTACAAAAACAACTCCTGGGGTATTAAGTGGTATTATTCCGTTTTTATACGCAACGGGCTGAATATTTTTCCTACCCGCAGCCTGGTAAACCATACCGGTAACGATGGTTCAGGGACCAATCACACACGTGAAAGCGATCCATTTGCATTTGATAAAAATACTTCCGTAACACCAAAAATTGAAAACAAATTAAATTTAAAGTACTTAAGTTTATACCAGTCCTTTTTTACGAAATCCCAAACGAGTAAAATAAAAAATCTCATTCAAAAAGTATTAAAAAATTCTTGATCCGGAAACTCAAATATTTAATTGCCGCTAAAATAAGTTCCTTACTCGATCGCTACAACCAATCGCTGTGTTACCCAGGTGCGTGTGCACCCGCAAACACATTCATGAAAGGTGCAGTTGTTGCGAACCATCAAGGCAATCCCGATCAAATCACAATAGGAGAAGGTTCGGCGATCAGGGCTGAACTGCTCGTATTCGGCAATGGTGGTAAAATTACAATTGGAAAAAATGTTTATATAGGTGAACATTCCAGAGTTTGGTCTGCTGAAAAGATCACAATCGGCGACCACGTGCTTATTTCTCACAATGTAAATATCTGCGATACAAATTCACACGAAATAGATCACCTGGCAAGAGCTGCCAATTACAGTAAAATCCTAAAAGAAGGGCATCCAAAAGAAAAAGGAGAAATAAAAACAAAACCTGTTTCTATTGGCAATTACGCATGGATAGGGTTTAACAGTATTATACTCAAGGGCGTTACAATAGGTGAAGGAGCTATTATTTCTGCCGGAAGTGTAGTAACTGAAGATGTTCCTGCTTTTTGCATTGTATCCGGAAACCCTGCCACCATTTTAAAGTACCTGGACAAAAAATAAACACAAAATTACATGTCATCCCTTAAAGAAATTTATTATAATCTTATTAATTTGGCTGCTAATGCCAGCAAGAATGCTAGTGAGATGCAGGACCTTAAACTCCTTGTAGCGAAGACTCTTGCCAGGTATTCTGCTTCCGCAAAAAATATCCGGGAAGCAGAATTCAAGGTTTTTTCACAATGGGGAGATGACGGCATTATTCAATATTTAATTCAAAACATTAAAATAGAAAACAAAACATTTATTGAGTTTGGGGTTGAAAATTTTACAGAAGCAAATACTCGCTTTTTATTAATTAATGATAACTGGAGCGGACTTGTTATGGATGGCTCCGAAAAAAATATAAATTACATTACGAAGGATGAGATTTCCTGGCGCCATGATTTAAAAGCAAAATCTGCCTTTATTACTGCTGAAAATATAAACGCACTTATTTTAAACGAAGGCATAAGCGGTAATATTGGTCTTTTACATATCGATATTGATGGAAATGATTATTGGGTATGGAAAAATATAACTGCTGTTGGTGCCGATATTGTAATTGTAGAATATAACAGTGTATTTGGTGATGAAAGAGCCATTACAATTCCTTATGACCCTGATTTTGTAAGAACAAAAGCGCACTACAGCAACCTGTATTACGGCACTTCACTCCTGTCTCTTTGTGACCTGGCGGAAGAAAAAGGGTACAGTTTTGTAGGGTGCAATAGCGCCGGTAACAACGCCTACTTTGTGAAGAAAACTAAAATGAATGGGCTTAAACCCCTCAGCATTAAAGAAGGATTTGTGGATGCAAAGTTCAGAGAATCGAGAAACGAAAAAGGAGAACTTACTTTTTTAAGCGGTTCTAAAAAAAGAGAAGCAATCAAAAATATAAAAGTGATGAATACAAGAACTAATTCGATCGAATTCCTGTAATATGAAGATCTTAATTTTAGGAGCCGCAGGATTTATTGGAAATGCGTGTTATGATTATTTTTCGTCGGAAAACGAGGTAAGCGGTATTGACCTTTCTGACAGGCACCTAAAAGGCCTGGTAATAGATAGCGACTTTACAGCTACCAAAAAACTTATAGCTGGCAAACAATTTGATATACTGCTAAATTGTGCAGGATCTGCGAATATTAAAGAAAGTTTTACCTCCCCGGAAAACGATTTTCTTTCCAATACCACTTACGTGGAAACTATTCTGAAATTACTCCTGGAATATTCTCCCAACACAAAGTTCATTAATATTTCAAGCGCCGCGGTCTATGGGAATCCAGACAAACTTCCGATTTCTGAAAATGCCCTCACCAAGCCGCTCTCCCCTTATGGCATAAATAAGCTGAAAAGCGAGGAAATTATGCGCGGATATTTTACCAGGTCTAATATTCAAACTTTGTCGGTACGCATTTTTTCTGCTTACGGTCCAGGCTTAAAACAGCAATTTTTTTACGATCTTTATCGGAAATTTAAAACAAATGGCGACGAAGTCGCACTTTTCGGAACAGGCAATGAATCACGTGACTTTATTTTTATTTCCGATATTGCAGAAGCGCTGAATATTTTAATCACATCCGGAGAATTTGAAGGAGAGGTGTATAATCTTGCAAGCGGCAATGAAACGTTTATTAAAGATGCAGCCAGAACGTTTGCAGATATTTTAAAGTACAAAGGCAAACTCATTTTCACAAACGAACAATTGGAAGGATACCCACTCAATTGGTGCGCTGATATTTCCAGGTTAAAAGATCTTGGCTTCGCACCAAAAATAAAACTGGAACAAGGACTGGATCTTTATGCAAACTGGCTAAAAAATACTGGGGCATGAGAATAGGAATACTACTTACAGGAGATTACAGCTGGGCCGGTGGCGTATATTATTCCCTTAACATTATAAAACTATTACAAAAAATTTCCCTTGTAAAAAATATCAAAGTAGTTGTTTTTATAAATAATGGCACGCAGCAGGAATTATTGAATGAGATAGCACTGAAAAATGTGGAAGTTATTAACCTCGACAACAAATCATTCGTCTATAAACTCTGTTGCAAAATTATTGGAACTATGGCAGGTATTAATTACAGGTTTGTGAAAGATATTAATTCTCTAAAGCTCGACGTACTCTATCCGCTGATCCAATATGAGAAAGGGCATAAAAAATTAACCTGCAAGGTCTTTTATTGGCTTTATGACTTTCAGCATAAATTCCTCCCGGCCCTTTTTTCAAAAGAAGAGCTTGCAAGGAGAGACCTGAATTTTCAGCAGGCGGTTGATCATGCGAAAGACATTGTTGTATCCAGTCATGATTCCGCGAATCATTTACGGCAATTTTATCCGGAGTATAAAGCAAAGTTGCATGTGTACAATTTTGTTTCCCTTATTCCGGAAATGCGAACACACCTTACACTAGAAGTTCCCGAAAACTTCCTTGTTGTCTGCAACCAGTTCTGGCCACATAAAAATCATTTAACTGTTCTTAAAGCCATCGCTCTTCTCGTGCAAAAGCAAAAAGACATACACATTGTTTTTACCGGCAAACACGACTTCGCACCAAACGCAGAGTATGTAGAGGAACTCAGGGAATTTATCATTAAAAACGATCTGGGTTCGCATCTTACATTTACTGGTTTCATTGCAAGAGAAGAACAGGTGGAATTAATCCGCCGATCAAAAGCAGTTCTTCAGCCAAGTCTGTTCGAAGGCTGGAGCACGGTGATCGAAGATGCAAAAGCGCTCAATAAATTCCTGGTTGTTTCTGACATACCGATCCACAGGGAACAGATCTCCTCCGATGTTTTATTTTTCAAAACCGATGACGCAGTAAAACTTTCTGAATACATGGACTACATTTTTCAAAAAGAAAGAGAGATCACAAAAAGTGATTATTCACAAAACATCGAGAAATCAGGGACATATCTTGAAAAAATGCTTGGAATAAATTAAGGACCGTGATCAAAGAAAATATGTCTTTTCCTAAAATATCCATCATTACCCCTTCCTTTAACCAGGCCAAATTCCTGGAAGAGACTATTCTTTCCGTTCTCAACCAGGGCTACCCTAATTTAGAGTACATTATTATTGACGGTGGCAGCACTGACACCAGTGTGGAGATCATAAAAAAATATGAAAAGCAGTTGAGTTATTGGGTGAGTGAAAAAGATTCGGGACAAAGTGAAGCAATTAATAAGGGGCTGAGAAAAGCCAGCGGGGAGATCGTTGCCTGGCTTAACAGTGACGACCTCTATTGTGAAAATACACTTAAGCACATAGGGTCTCTTTTTTTAGAGCATCCTGAAGCTGGCATTATTTACGGGGATGTAATGAATTTTCGCGAAGATACTTCTGAAATGCGTGTTGTGAATCAATTTGAAATAGTCGATTTTTTCTCGCGGATCTCGCTCCATCAGCCAAGCATTTTCTGGCGAAGAGAATTACTTGCTGAAACAGACCTGTTGGATGAAACCCTTTATTATTGTATGGATTACGATCTATGGATGAAATTATTCCTGAACTACACATCACTAAAAGTAGATGCCGTTTTTTCACTTTTTCGTGAACATTCCAGTTCCAAAACCAATAGCAAACCAATTGCCTTGTACCTGGAATACCAGAAAGTGGTTTCGCGGTTTTTTAATTCACTTGCTCTGCCCAGGTGGAAAGAAAAGTTGTTGCGTTCAGGTATTCAGTCAGATCCTTCAACTAAAAGGTATCTTTTAAAAAAACAGTATTCCGAAAAAACACTTCAAAAATTGTTCCTTATCTTCCTGGAAACCTCTCTTAATATTGCCTATACGCAAGGTAGTATCGGTAAAGTGAATATTTTGTTTTACAAAAATCCCCGTTTGTTTTTGGATTTAAAAAGTATTTTAATTTTTATAAAAACAAATTCTCCGATTGTCCTTTTTAAAAAAAATAAATTCAATGCTTAAATCGTTCGTAAGAAATAGTTTGTCTAAAAATTTTATTTTACCTTTTAAAAAAGGGGTGCGTTTTATTTTCATCTATCATGATATTTCAGAATCCGGAGCAATTCAACATTCTAAAAATTATTCTACAACACCGGAAAAATTTAAAGAACAGATTTCCTTTTTATCCGGGTTATTTGAATGGGTCACACTTGATGAGATTACCCGTGAAAAACCCTTTCAGAAAAATGTAGCTTGTCTTATGTTTGACGACGGCTTTAAAAGTATACAAACACATGCTATGCCAGTTCTACAGGATCATAAAATTCCGTTTTCTGTTTTTGTATGCCAGAGCGCTATTAAGAATAACCGCTTATGGGTTAGTGATCTTTTATTTAATAAGACACAACTTGAAAATGAGGTTAAGATCAGGATTCCTTCAAAAGATCCTTTTGTTTGGCTCGAAAAAAATAAAGATTTTCAAAATAAATTAAACACTACTGAAACAGGAGAATTCGTTAAAGAACAGATTTACCTCAACGCGAAAGACATTATTGATTTTCACAAACAAGGTGTTACAATTGGCAACCATGGTTCTATGCACGTAAATCTTAGCATGTGTAACGAACAAAACCTGGAATCGGAAATTACCGCAAATAAAGTATTTATCGAAGATCTGATCCAGGCAAAAGTCCATCATTACGCCATTGCTTTTGGGAAAAAAGAACACTACTCCCGTAACGTGTTGGATAAGATCTATGCCACAGGGCATTCGTACGTTTACTGTTCCAATCCTGGCTGCCTTAATAGTCCTGTTAAAAATAAACCCATTCCAAGAATTGGCTTAACAGACCATTCAACACATGAAATTATGTTTTATATTAACCGGCAGTTTCTTAAAAATATTAATCTCTGATTTCAAAAATGTTCGATTACGCCTTATTTAACCTGCATACATTCAACAGAAAGGGATTTTCTGACATGTATGATCTATGCTTTGGTCAGACTGTAAAAGAAGATTATTTTAAATGGAAATATCAGGACAATCCCGCAGGAAAAATGATTGGTTTTACCGCATCTGAAAGTGGTATAGTTGCCGGATTTTATGGCGTGATCCCGGAAAACTATTTAATTAGCGGGAAGCCCTGCGTTGTCTATCAAAGTATGGATACGATGACACATCCGTCTTTTCAAAAGAAAGGTCTTTTCACTGCGCTGGCAGAAAAAACATACGGTGAATTGGATACTAAGGATTCCCGAACATTCATCATTGGCATTCCCGGGAGTAATTCTTATTACGGTTTCGTGCATAAATTAAACTGGAAATCCCTCCATCATTTTTCATTTACCTTTATTCATAGATCAGTATTTAAAGCGCTTACCTTTTTAACTTCTTTAAATACGTTTGCCATAAAAAAAATTGATACCTTTTTCGATGCATCAGTTGTTGACTTCCTGAATGCTTCAAGAAAAAAAGATAATAAAATTCGTCCGGTTATCGATTCCGACTTCCTTAATTGGAGAATAAAAAAACATCCCCACATACACTACGAATCCTTAGGTTTCTATGATAAAGAACACTTAAAAGGAATCGTTATCCATCATACTACGGAAAATGCGACTTGTTTTATCGATTGGTTAGAAACTACGGATGAACAGGATACGAAAATAATTTTGAGATCTTTCTGTAAGCATATATTCTCAGAATCATCCTTCCAATTTATCTATTCCTGGAAGCCTTTGAATGCTAAATATTCTGCTGCATACAGGCGTGCTGGTTTTATCACGAATTATTTTAAGAAAGGGCCTTTCAGCTACAAAGTGCCTTTTATTATCTACTCAAAAACAAATGAAATAAATGGTGTAAATTTACTTGATATTCATAATTATGATCTGCAACCTATAATCCAGGATTAAACACCGAAAACCGTATGCCTTCATCCCCTGTTTTTTCAATAGTTATTCCAACGTACAACAGGGTGCATTTAATTGGAAAAACAATCAAAAGCCTGCTCGCTCAAACGTTTACCGATTTTGAAATTATTCTTGTTGACGACGGAAGTACAGATAACACGAAAGACCTGGTAAAGGAAATAAACGACTCCCGTATACATTATTATTACAAAAAGAATGGTGGTGTCTCTTCCGCCAGAAACTATGGTGTTGAACGCTGTAACGGTGAGTTTATAAATTTTTTTGATTCAGACGATATTGCATACCAAAACCATTTATCAGAGGCTTCCGGCTTTATA
>JAYSYG010000554.1:0-3535 GCA_043716685.1 Sphingobacteriaceae bacterium
ATGACAATTAATGACAAGCCCATTAAAAAATCAGAATTCGAAGCCGTTTACCATAAAAATAATGGTAAGGAAGTAACGAATAGTACAAAATCAGTAAAAGAATATGTAGATCTTTTTTCACTCTATAAAAGTAAAGTATTTGAAGCGGAGAGCCTTGGTCTTGATACCCTTCAATCGTTTAAGTCTGAATTGGCAGGTTATAGGAGGCAATTAGCAGCCCCTTACCTTACGGATAAAAACACAAATGAAAATTTGTTAACGGAGGCATATGAGCGTATGAAATCGGAGGTTCGCGCGAGCCATATTCTGGTTAAGCTTGATGAGACAGCTTTACCTAAAGATACACTTGAAGCATGGACAAAAATTAATATCATCAGGAATGCTGTTATGGGAAAACTCCCTACTGCTGCTGAGGTTGCGAATTACGACAAACTATTAAAAAACTCAACAGAAATTTCAAAGCACCTAAAAAACAAGGATAGTGTTCTTTACAATTCAAAATTGAAAGTAATTAAGAGTCTGAGTTCTTTGCTGCAAAATAATGATGATAAATTCCAGGCTCTTGTACCGTCTATGAGTGACGAACCTTCTGCAGGCGAAAATAAAGGCGATCTTAATTACTTTTCTGCATTGGATATGGTGTATCCATTTGAATCTGTGGCTTACAATACAAAGCCGGGGGAAGTTAGTCCAATAGTGCGTACCCGTTTTGGTTATCATATTTTAAAAGTATATGACAGAAGAATAACCAGAGGAGAAATATCCATTGCTCACATCATGGCGAAGTTTCCTAAAGATGGAACAGAACAGGATAAGGCAAATGCCAAGATTAAAATTGATGAAATTTATGCGAAGTTAAAAGCAGGACAGAATTTTGATGAGCTTGCCCGCCAGTTTAGTGACGATAAGCAAAGCAGTGAAAAAGGTGGCCAACTTGCACCCTTCAAAAGTAATGGACGCTGGCCTAAAGCTTTTGAAGATGCTGCATTTGGGTTAAAGAATAATAATGATATCAGTGAGCCAATTCAAAGCCCTTTTGGGTGGCACATTATTAAACGCATAGATCTGAAAGGTGTTCCAGCGTTCAACGACATTAAAAACGAACTTAAGGCACGTGTAACACGCGATAGCAGGTCTCAAATGGGTCGCGTTGCACTGATCGAAAGAGTTAAGAAAGAGAATGGATTCAAGGAAAATCTGAAAAACCGGGATGAGTTTAGTAAAGTATTGGATTCTACTTATCTGAAAGCTACCTGGAAAGCGGACAAAGTTGCCAAATTGGGAAATAAGGAAGTATTTAACCTGGGTGGAAAGTCCTATACACAAAATGATTTTGCAAGGTTTCTCGAATCACAAATGACGTTTAAACCCAATGCAGACCTGAACGAAGTTATGAAGGGTATTTACAAGACCTGGGTGGAAGAAAGTATTGTAACATTCGAAGATTCTCAACTGGAGAAGAAATATGCTGATTTTGCCAATCTTTACCGCGAGTACAGGGACGGAATACTTTTGTTTGATCTTACCGATCAAAAGGTATGGAGCAAGGCTGTTAAGGATACTGCAGGCTTAAAGGCGTTTTATGAAAAAAATAAAAATAATTACCTGTGGGATGAACGCGCAGAGGTTACTATCTATAAATGCTTAAATGAAAAGGTTGCTAAAGACGTGCGCAAGATGCTAAAGGATGGAAAATCTGAAAAACAGATCGTTGAGGTTTTAAATAAAACGTCTCAACTCAATGTTTCGGTTGAAAACATAACGTATTTAAAAGGCGAAAATAAAAATGTGGACGCAAACTGGAAAAAGGGAGTCGCTCAAACGGATATTAAGGACGAAAAAAACGTAGCGGTAATAGTTGTAAATAATATATTGCCTAAGTCTCCTAAAACTCTTGGAGAGAGCCGCGGTAATGTTACGGCAGATTATCAGAATTATCTTGATACCGAATGGTTGGCATATCTGAAGAAAAAATATACTGTTAAGGTGAATCAGGAAGTTTTGGATACGGTTAAATAATTGGTCAGAATTTTTAAATATTACCGGCTGCTTTTATCCAGGCAGCCGGTTTTTTATTTCAAAATAGTATAATTCTATTAAAAGTTTAAATTAACTTTAAGAGCAAATAGAGTGAAAAATTTTGTTTACATAATAATCTGTGCTACGTTGTTTGCATGCCAGAATGCTTCCGTTAAGAAGGAAGAGAGCGAGGCGAAAATAGTTGCAGTGGCGGGCGACGAAAAACTGGATATAAACGAATTTACAGATGGATTTGTTTCAACAGGAATAATTAAGGATAGTGTTTACAATGCCAAAAAATCCATCGAAAGTTGGGCTACAGAGGCTTTGTTTTTCCAGGAGGCGGTGGATAAGCTGGACAATGACGAAATAAATATCGATCGCCAGGTAGAATCTTACAGAAGGTCACTGGTGAATTATATTTACCAGACAAAACTTATAGAAGCGAATTTAGACACTTTAATAACCAAACAGGAAATTGAAGTGTATTACAATGAACACCGCGACAATTTTATTTTAAAGGAAAATATTATTAAGGTAAATTATTTTAAAGTGCCAGTAAGGACGCCCGTACTCGCGAAAATAAAAAAGTTGCTTGGATCGCCAAATCCAAAAGACAAGGAACAGCTTAAGAATCTTTGTATACAGAACGCTGAAAATTTTTTCATGAACGACAGTACCTGGTTGTTTCTCGATGATATAAAAAAGGAAATTCCTGAATTAAGAGAGCAACCTGATTTTAATTTAAGCGCAGGACGAGTAGTGGAGTTTACAGATGAAGAGTATTATTATTACTTAAAGGTGAAGGATGTAAAAGTGAAAAATGGATTATCTCCGATAAATTTCGAAGCTCAGAATATAAAAAAATTCATCATCAATATGCGCAAAACGCAACTAATAACTGCTTACAAAAGAACCCTCGTGGAAAAAGCAAAGGCAAATAAAAAATTTGTCATTTATTAGATCTTTATACCAATTACAAGAATATCATCTACCTGTTCCAGGGTGCCTCGCCAGTTCTCATTTACATTATTCAGCAGATTTTTCTGTGCTGAAAACCCCAGATGAGAATTTTTAAGAAGCATCTCTTCAAATTGTTTGTACCTGAATTTCTTTCCCTTTGGTCCTCCAAACTGGTCAGCGAAACCATCTGTGAACGTATAAATGCAATCTCCGTCGTTTAAAGGGATAATTTGTTGCGTAAAAGGTTTGTTGAAGTCGCTATAACCGCAGGACTGGCGGTTTGCCTTGTACTCAAAAAAGTCCTTGCCTTCAGCTACTGAGACACTGTTTCGGATGAGGTAAATATCATTATTGGCCGAAGAGAAAGCCAGTTCTTTTTTTACCTTGTTAATGCAACAAACCGTAATATCCATCCCATCTTTATTTTGACCAAAATTGCCGGTTTGATTTAAGGTGCTTATGATCTTATCGCGCATCAGGTTCAATACTTCGGCGGGGTTCTGGATGTTTTGCCCAGCAATAATCTCATCGAGAAACGATAATCCAAGCATAG
>JAYSYG010000555.1:0-3528 GCA_043716685.1 Sphingobacteriaceae bacterium
GGAGACATTGTATCGGAGGAATTTGTGAAAAAATATTTTCCCCCGGAAGCAAAAGCAAAAGTAAACAAACTCATAGATAACCTGGTTGTGGCCTACCGCGAGCGCATTGCAAGCCGGGACTGGATGAGCGCGGAGACAAAAAAACAGGCCAACCGCAAACTGGACCTTTTGATCCGCAAAGTAGGTTACCCCAATAAGTGGAGAAACTACACCGGGCTGGAAATAGGAACAGACAGTTACTGGACCAATGTATGCAGAGCCAATACATTTCTGGTCACCGATAATTTAAAAGATCTTAAAAAACCAGTGGACCGCAATAAATGGCAAATGACACCTGTAACCGTTAATGCCTATTACGATCCCACAACCAACGAGATCACATTCCCCGCAGCCATCTTACAACCCCCTTTCTTTGACGCAACTGCCGAAGATGCTGCTAACTACGGCACTATGGGGTCTATCATCGGTCACGAACTAACCCATGGCTTCGACGACCAGGGCTCGCAGTTTGATGCAAACGGGAACATGAAAATGTGGTGGACGGATAAGGACTACCAGAATTTTAAAGACCGCACGCAGTTGATCGTTCAGCAATTCGATAATTACACCGCTCTTGATACTTTGCATGTGAATGGCTCTATGACACAAGGCGAGAACATTGCCGACCTTGGAGGATTAACTATGGCTTATTACGCTTATAAAAAATCACTTGCCGGTAGCAGATCAAAAGTAATAGGAGGATTTACGGGCGAGCAACGCTTTTTTATTGCCTGGGCCCAGGGCTGGAAATCGAAAGTAAGAGATGAAGAATTCAAACGCCTGCTTACGATGGATTATCATTCACCGGCATACTTCAGGGCTTATGCACCTTTAAGCAACATGAAAGAATTTTATGAAGCCTTTAAAATAGTACCCGGAGATAAAATGTATGTAGTGCCGGAGAAACGGGTTGAGATCTGGTAGAACAAAGACACTAATTATATAAATCATGATGAACTCTAAAGCAAAAAATGGGATCACTAATCTTATCTACCTGTTTATTGTTTTTATTCCCGGATTTTTAACTGCACAGTTAAATACCTTTATCAAAGAATGGAAAAACGACAAAGATCTTAAAAATGCTTCCATAGGCTTTTGTGTGATGAATGCCGCCGGTTCGGAAATAATTTCTGAATATAATTCCAGGCAACTTCTTATACCTGCAAGTACTTTAAAAATTGTTACTACTTCTGCGGCTCTGACTTTACTGGGCGCTAATTACCGTTACGAAACGCGGATCTATTATACGGGTGATTTCAATAAAACAACAGGAGTGCTTAATGGAGATCTTATTATAGTTGGAAGTGGAGATCCAACCTTACAATCTGAAAATTTTGAAAAAGAAAGTAATCTTGTAACGGATAAATGGGCAAATTATCTGAAAGAAAAAGGCTTAAAAGAAATCAAAGGAAATATCATAGGAGATGCCTCTTGTTTTGACAGAACGATCCCTTCCAACTGGATCTGGGAAGACATCAGTAATTATTTTGGCGCCGTTCCCTGCGGACTTTCATATAGAGATAATAAATTCAAAGTTCTTTTTTCTACGAAAGAAACAGGAAGTGCTGCAACACTCTCCGGTTATTCGCCCGGTTATTTAAGCAACACACTTACACTCATCTTTGATGTAACGGCAAAAGGCACCGAAGACCAGGCGTACGCCTATGGAGATCCTTTTTCTTTTACCAAAGAAATACATGGCACTCTTCCTCCCAACAAAACAGATTATGAAATAGAGGTGGCCCTTCCCGACCCTGCCCTCTTATGCGCCGAAGATCTTTATACTTCTTTACACGCACTCGGCATAAAATGTGACCCTTCTTTGGTACGATCCAATTACAAAAAGATGGAAGACAACACTCAGCGAACGTTAATGTACACACATTATTCGCCAACGGTGGATAAGATCATTTATTTTACAAATATAAGGAGCAACAACCATTATTGTGAAACACTTTTACGAACCATTGGAAAAGGCAAAACAGATGCAGGCCTAAAATCCGTGAAAAAATACTGGTTCCAGCGTGGACTCGATTCGAATGAGATCTATATGGAAGATGCCAGCGGATTGTCCCGGATCAATGGCATGACAGCGCATTACCAGGTCAGCTTATTAAGCAAGATCTTTAAGGACAGTGTTATTTATAAAATATTCACCCTTTCATTACCCGTAGCCGGAAAACAAGGGAGTATGAGTAGTATTGGAAAAGGAAAATTTATTGAAAATACTCTGCGGGCCAAAACAGGTTACCTCACACGCGCACGTGCTTATTGTGGGTACGTAAGAACCAGATCAGGAAAAGAACTTGCTTTTTCTCTGATCTTTAATAATTATAATTGTTCGGCACGCGAAGCAAAATTAAAAATGGAAAAGTTTCTGGTGGCGCTGGGAGATTTGTGATCCGTAAGATAAATTGCATTTCCAAAAGGTTTTATTTCGTAACTATCAGCCTTTTTGTTCCAATAATTCTACCGTCACAAATAACATTTACAAAATAAAATCCGTTCTTATAATTCGAAACATTTAAAACCGTTGTTGAAGAAGTAAGATTCATTTCCTTAACCAGACTGCCCGCTACATCATTTATCCTGATGCTCACCTCCCTATTGGCGGGTAAATCAATTCTAAAATTTACGAAGTCCTGCGCAGGGTTAGGAAATACGCTACTGACAACCTGATCGAAACCAATTGAAGGCACGCCTGTTGTTAAAGGCATCGTAAAATATTCTTTTACATAGGGGCCGCATATAGGGCTGCCGATTATATCGATTGTATATGTTCCCCCACAAACATTCGTAAAAATTCTTTGAGTCGGACTAGAGGTGGCTAGATTTAGTGAAGGCGTTGACATATAAATAAAATTCGTACAATAAGTAACTGTCATAGTAAAGGAGCCATCGCAACAGGATAAACATGAAGGAGGATTTACATTATAAATTATTTGTTGCCCTTTAATTCCGTTGAAGCCCAACAAGAATGCAACTGTTAAAGCCGGAAAAATGTTCTTCATGTTGATTGAATTTTTCAATGAAAACATACCTAAATATAACATTAATTTCCAGGCTAAAAGAATCTTCGAGTATCGAATTTTCGTTGTAATCAATATGCTTTTTAGTGTCTGATTCTTATATAAAGCCTTTAACTGGTATGAGTATTATTCTTAACTTTACCCAAAGTTTTAACAGTGAAATACCTCATAAAAAAAGCAACCCTGGTAAACGAAGATGAGATTGGCATTTATGATGTTCTAATAGAAGATCAATTCATTTCACGTATCGAAAGGGACATTGAAAATACCGGAAATTTTAAGGAAATAAATGCAGAAGGTCTGGTGATGTTGCCTGGTGCAATAGACGATCAGGTGCATTTTCGCGAACCCGGCCTTACGCACAAAGGGGAAATTTATACGGAAGCCAAGGCCGCGGTGGCTGGTGGAGTAACGTCTTATATGGAAATGCCCAATACCAATCCACAAAGTACGACGGTTG
>JAYSYG010000556.1:0-3521 GCA_043716685.1 Sphingobacteriaceae bacterium
CCTTTTCTGGCGAGTTCATACAGTTTTGGTTTTGTTCCCGTTACAAATAACCAGCGTTTATCTTTAACACCATGCATTAAGGCATACTCTTTTAAAACGGGTACACTGTCTGTTTCGGGGTCTACTGTATGTGACAGGATCAAAAAATCGTTTTTGTCTTTAAAAGCCTTATAAACACTTTTAAGGTTGGTATTCATGATCGGGCAGATACTTTTGCAGGTGGTGAAAAAATATTCCGTTACATAAATTTTATTTTTTACGGTTTGCAGATTTACCTTTTCATTATCCTGGTCTGTAAACTCAAAGTCCGGAATAAAATGGTAGGTTGTATCATTCACTCTTAAAGCATGTTTAGGGCCATAATAAGCAAGGTAGCGAACCGGCCTGTTTTCTTTAACTGAAATAAAATACCAGCTTATAAACGTTGCAGGGATTAAAAGAAGAAGCCAGTAATAATTTAATTTGGAGTTCATTTAGTACTGTTTATATTTATACTTTAATGTAGCGCCACCAAAATTACTCAGTATATTTATATTAATGGCAATTTTTAAAAATAAACAAAAGGACGAACTGGAACTTGGTTTTGGATCCAAAAATTATAAAAATTCCGTCCGTTTTTTGGGCAGGGATGGTAGTGTAAATGTGCGAAGAACGGGCCTGGGCTGGTTAAACAATACAGACATTTATCATTCCCTGATCTCGGCTTCCTTAATAAAATTAATACTTATCATTATCTCAAGCTACATCCTTATTAACTTGTTTTTTGCGGGTGTTTATTATTCCATAGGCGCTTCCCACTTTGGTGGACTCGATGTTGTAGGTGGCGGAAAGTCCCAGGAATTTATGAGTTTGTTTTTTTTTAGCGCACAAACTATAACAACTTTAGGCTACGGGCATATTTACCCAATTGGGAATGGCGCAAGCATTGCAGCGGCGGTTGAATCTCTGCTTGGCCTTTTGAGTTTTGCTCTTGCTACAGGTGTGCTTTATGGCAGATTTTCCAGGCCAAAAGCGCATGTGTTGTATAGCAAGAATATTTTAATCTCTCCTTATAAGGATTCAACCGCTTTAATGTTCAGGATCACAAATAAAAAACAATATGAATTGATCGAGTCCCAGGCAAGTCTTACCATGACAATAAACGATACCGAAACCAATAAACGGGCCTTCTTAAATTTAAAACTTGAAATAAGCCACGTTAATTTTATGGCTTTGAGCTGGACAATCGTACATCACATTACAGAGGAAAGCCCTTTATATGGACTTAACAAACAAGATCTTGAAGAAAGAGACGCAGAATTTATCATTTTAATAAAAGCAATTAATGACACCTATTCGCAGAATGTAAACTCGCGAAACTCTTATAAAGCCCAGGATCTTGTCGAAAACGCCAAATTTAAGCCACTTAATCCGGAAGCAACAAGAAGGGGAACTTTAAAGATTTCTGTAACTGACATCCATCTTTACGATACTCTAACTAAGCCGGCAGATCAAAAAAGGATTTAACGGAATCTCTTAAATTGTAATGGTTGCTCATTACCTCGCCATAAGCACCGGCACTCCTTATCGCAATAAGGTGTCCGCGTTCAGTTTCAGGCAGCACAACTGCTTTTCCAAAACAATCACTGCTTTCACATATGGGGCCAACCACATCGTATTTTTTTACGATGGCTGCATTTGTATTGCTGATATTCTCAATTTTATGATAGGCCTGGTAAAGCGCAGGACGAATAAGCTCTGTCATTCCAGCATCCAATATCGCAAAATTGGTATTGATACCATTTTTTATATACAAAACACGGCTAATAAGGCTGCCGCATTGGGCAACTATGCAGCGGCCCAGTTCAAAATGAATTTCCTGTTGGGGTAAAGGCTCCAGGAATTGTTTAAAAATGCCAAAATATGTTTCAAAGTCAACAATAGCATGCGTATCAGGTTCTATGTAATTTACCCCGAGCCCACCGCCTAAATTAATATGCTCAGGCGAAAATCCTTTTTGAACAAACCATTTATTTATTTCATTTACACGAAGGCACAAATTTTTAAATGCCGTTAGGTCCTGAATTTGCGAACCAATGTGAAAATGTAAGCCAATAAAGTGCAGATTGTCCAGTTTTTTAAGTTCAGCAAGAACAGTATCAAACTCATGCGGATTTATCCCGAACTTATTTTCCTCGAGTCCAGTTGTAATATATTTATGTGTATGGGCATCCACGTTCGGATTAATACGCAATGCAATGCTGGCTTTTGTGTTTTTATTTTTTGCAAGTTGATTAAGGATCTGCAATTCGTGAATGCTCTCTACATTAAAACAAAAGATAGAGTGATCGAGTGCATAATTTATTTCCTTATCACTTTTTCCAACACCTGCAAAAACAATTTTTTTATTTTCAAAACCGCACTCTATTGCCCGTTTTATTTCATTTCCACTCACGCAATCTGCGCCAAATCCTGCCTTCCTGATAATTTCAAGCAGGGTAGGGTGAGCATTTGCCTTTAGTGCATAATGTATATGATACGATTCAGGCGCAGTCATTTTAATTGCTCTTAATGTGTTATCGAGCAGTTGCGTGTCGTAATAATAAAAAGGTGTTTCAAGCGAATTAAAGTAGTCTCTGTGTTTACTGGTAAACATATGTATGATCTTTAGTAATTGAACAATCCGTTATTTAATGCCTGAAGTGCTTCTTTTTTCAAATTTCCGTTCACAAGCACGGAGATATTATTTGCACTGCCTCCATAAGATACCATTCGCAGAGGTATATCTTTTATAGCTTCAAGAACTTTATAAGCATAACCGGATTTATCTTTTGGAAGCTGACCTACAATGCAAATAATAGTCTGGTTTTCATCAATATCTACCTGGGCAATCTCTTTTAATTCTTTTGTTATATCAGCCAGATTCTTGTTATTATCAATCGTTAACGACACCGCAACCTCGCTTGTGCAGATCATGTCGATTGGTGTTTTATAGCGCTCAAAAATTTCAAATACCGCCCTTAAAAAACCATGTGCTAAAAGCATGCGATCGCTTTTAATAGTAATGGCAGTAATACCATCTTTAGCTGCCACAGCCTTTATACCTTCTTTGGTATTAATGTTGGCAATAAGTGTGCCTAATGATTCGGGTTGCATGGTATTTTTTAAACGTACCGGAATATTGCGTTTTTTTGCAGGAAGTATGCAGGTAGGGTGTAATATTTTAGCCCCGAAATAAGCAAGTTCCGCTGCTTCATCAAAGCTCAGTTCCTGGATAGGGTAGGTTTTATCTACAATGCGTGGGTCGTTGTTATGCATGCCATCAATGTCGGTCCATATCTGAACTTCAGGACTCTTAATCGCCGCACCGATTATGGAAGCAGTGTAATCACTGCCACCTCGTTTTAAATTATCGATCTCTCCAAAAACATTCCGGCATATATACCCCTGTGTAATAAATAACTTTTGGCCCGGGAATTTTTTGATTTCTTCGAGGATGAATTTTTCAATGTATGCCATATCTGGTTCATCATTGGCATCGA
>JAYSYG010000557.1:0-3518 GCA_043716685.1 Sphingobacteriaceae bacterium
GCAACAGAGAATGAAAGCAGGATTTTCAACATAACACCTTTGCCCGACAGCGCAGATAACCTGGTGGATTTTAAAAAGGCAATAGAGATCTAACCTGCAATTTAGTTTTTTTTGATTCATTTTGGCTTAAAATCACCCTCATCTTTAGTGATTTAACCCTATATTTGTGCCTCAAAAATTATGGCACAACTTATTATTTTTCGTCACGGACAAAGCACCTGGAATTTAGAGAATAAATTTACCGGATGGGTAGATGTTGAATTAAGTGATAAGGGCATTGAAGAAGCTAAACATGCAGGGGTAAAATTAAAAGGCTATACGTTTGATTATGCTTATGCATCAGATCTTAAACGCGCTCAAAACACGTTAAGTCTTGCACTGGAAACTTCAGGCCACTCTCCTTTAACTCCAATACATCATAAGGCGCTAAACGAGCGCATGTACGGCGATTTGCAGGGACTTGACAAGCAGGAAACGGCAAAAAAATACGGCGAAGAGCAAGTGAAGATCTGGCGCCGGAGCTTTGATATTCCACCGCCGAACGGCGAAAGCCTTAAAGATACTGCGGCCCGGGTTATTCCTTATTTTGAAAGTGAGATTATTCCTAAATTAAAGGCAGGAAAAAATATAGTTATTGCCGCGCATGGCAACAGTTTGCGGGCTCTTATTATGTACCTGGAGAAAATGACCCCGGAGCAGATATTGGAATTTGAAATAGGCACAGCGCAACCCCGTCTTTATGAATTGGATAAAGAGATGAATGTATTATCAGTTAAAAATCTTTAAGCATGCAGCCCTTTTTAAGTGAAAACAGCAAGGTAATAGCAATAGACTTCGATGGTACTATTGTTGAACACAAGTATCCTGAGATCGGAAAAGAAATGTTGTTTGCATTTGCTACCATTAAGGCGCTTCAGCAAAAAGGCCACAAACTTATTCTGTGGACAATTCGCACGGGGGAACTTTTGCAGGAAGCCGTTGAATTTTGCAGAAACAATGGCGTTGAATTTTATGCTGTAAATAAAAATTACCCCGAAGAACTACTGGATGAAAAAACATCGCGAAAATTAAATGCTGATATTTTTATTGATGACAGAACGATTGGAGGTTTCATTGGATGGAGTGATGTATGGCAAGGTCTGCATCCCGAGGGCGGAGATTTTTTACACCAATTAAAAAACGCTGAAGCCCATACGAATTTCAAAAAGAATGAGGGTTCCATTTTTAAAAAATTATTCGGAACAAAATGATCTACTTAAAAAACAGAGAAGAAATTGAGCTCATGCGTGAGTCGGCCCTAATGGTATCGCGCACATTAGGAATTATTGCCCGTGAAATTAAACCAGGCGTTATACCGCTTCATTTAGACAAACTTGCTGAAGAATATATCCGTGATAACGGCGGCATTCCTGCGTTTAAAGGATTTAAAGGCGGTCGCGGCGCGCCTGATTTTCCGGCCACACTCTGTATTTCTATTAATGAAGCGGTAGTGCATGGCATTCCTACCAAAGAGCCTTTAAAAGAAGGAGATATAATTTCGGTAGATTGTGGCGTTAAAAAGAATGGATTTTATGGTGATCACGCTTACACCTTTGGTGTTGGTGAAATAAGACCAGAGTTGAAAAAACTAATAGAAATTACTAAAGAAAGCCTTTACATTGGCATTCAGCAAATGGTTAGCGGTAACCGTATTGGCGATATCAGCCATGCGATACAGCAGCATGCAGAGAAAAATGGTTACGGAGTTGTAAGGGAATTAGTGGGGCATGGCCTGGGAAGAGCTATGCATGAAGAGCCTGAAGTTCCAAACTACGGCAAACGGGGCGATGGTCCTAAAATAAAAGAAGGGCTTGTATTGGCAATTGAACCAATGATAAATTTAGGAACAAAGAATATAAAACAATTGAATGACGGCTGGACAATAATTACTGCAGACAAAAAGCCAAGTGCGCATTTTGAACATGATGTGGCAGTAATTGATGGCAAACCTGAAATATTGAGTTCGTATGCATTTATTGAAGAGTCGTTAGCGCTTGTAAAATAATTTCCAGATTTCAATATTTAATAAAATATCTATCCGGGAACTACGCTATCTGGTAGTTTCACGAGAACAGCGCAAGCTCTCTGTTTTTAATAAGATAGTTCTGTGGCTGCATTATCTCGTTATTATCAGTTTACTTGTCTCCATTTTTGCCAAGTATATTTCACCCGTTATTTTTTGGCTGCCCGCTTTTTTCGGACTTTCCTTTCCTTTCCTCTTCCTTATTAATTTTGTATTGATCCTATACTGGATGATGCAGTTTAAACCTGCCTTTATTTTTGGCCTGGTTGTTTTATGTATAGGCATCCCAACTGCAAGTAAATATCTCCAGTTTAGCTTCAGTAAAGGGAACAGTGAAACCAAACAACTTAAAATTACTTCTTATAACAGCATGCTTTTCGATTTATATAACTGGACGAAAAATAACGAAACCCGGCAAAAGATCATGAATAGCCTCGTGGACATTAAACCAGATATACTTTGCCTTCAGGAATTTTATACGTCGGAAGAGAAAGGTGATTTTAATAACGTGGATAGTGTAAAATACATTCTGAAAACTCCCTTTTATCATAGTGAATATACCACCACGCTGCGCAAGTATGACCATTGGGGCATTGCTACCTTTAGCAAATACCCGATTATTAAAAAGGGTAAAATTGTTTTTAATACACGGTCTAATAATATTTGTATTTACTCTGACATAGTTGTGAATAAAGATACACTGAGGGTATATAATATTCATTTGCAGTCGGTAAGTTTTTCTAAACAGGATAATCAGTTTCTTGAAGATGTTATTTCAGACGAAAAGGATGCGGCAGACGAGGTGGCAAACAGCAAGAATATTCTCCGCCGTTTAAAGAGAGCCTTTTTAAAACGAACGATGCAGGTAGATATGATCGTACTTCACATGAAACTTTGCCCTTATAAAATTGTGTTGTGTGGCGATTTTAATGAAACGGCGGCTTCTTATTCTTACCAGCAGCTTGCAAAAAAACTAAAAGACTCTTTTGTAGAAAAAGGACTTGGCTTTGGAAGAACATACGCCGGCAAATGGCCCCAGTTCAGGATAGATTATATTCTTCATGATAAACGCCTGCATTGCAGTAATTATAAAAGAAGTGATGAAACCTTTACCGATCACTACCCCATTACCGCCTATTTTGATAACATTGACTGGTCAAAGTAAACCGTGTAATTGATACTTTTTAACAAATGAAAGGCAATTTATAGCTTATATTTGTCATAATCAGAAACCAAAAAAACCATAAAACAAAAACACATGAAAAAAATATTTTTAATGGCTGCTTTCGCAGGTTTGTTAGGAAGCGCAGCAATTGCCAATACTTTTGGCGATGACAAAAACAAAAAAACAACTAAAAAAGAATGTGCAAAAGGTGAAAAATCCTGCGCAGGCGAGAAAAAAGAAGGCTGCGCAAAAGGTGAAAAATCTTGCTGCAAAAGCAAACAAGCAACAGCC
>JAYSYG010000558.1:0-3512 GCA_043716685.1 Sphingobacteriaceae bacterium
TTTACGCGACCCTCCTTTTTCACGTATGGATTTTATCAGCTGCCGGAATCTGCTTATCTATTTTGATTCGCCGGCACAGAAAAAGGTACTTGACGCCATTCATTTTGCATTGAACGAAAAAGGCTTCCTGATGCTTGGAAAATCAGAAACAATAGGCGCATCCTCTACACATTTTACCCAGGTAAGCAGTAAATTCAAGATCTATTCCCGTAAAAAGAATGCTGGGATCCGCAGGGTGACGGACCTCACGCCACGGTATCCTAAAACGATCGTTCACAGAAAAAGTATAAAATCATTTTCTCCAAAAAATACAGAAGCTGATACTATTAAATTAGACGGACTGATCAACTCTGTGCTTTTGTCCGGGTATATGCCGGCCTGCGCCATCGTTAACAAAGATATGGAGATCCTTCAGTTCAGGGGGTCTACTTCCGTATTCTTAACGCATCCTTCGGGCAAGGCGAGTCTGAATATTTTAAAAATGACGCGGCCGGAATTTGCTTTCGAGTTGAGGGATGCCATCCAGCAATCGCTAAAAACAAAACATGCAGTAAGTAAATCTGGAATTGAGATCAGGGTCAACTCTGTTTACCAAATGATGAAGCTGGAAGTATCTCCCATAAAATATGAATGGGACGAACCTTTGTTGCTCATTGTTTTTACTTTGCAGGAGCAGGTTAATATTTATAACGGAACAGACAAACCCTACAAAAATACTTCTTTGCAAAAAGATCAGAGAATAAAACGCTTAACAGAAGAATTAAATTACGCCCGTACAGAAATACATTCCGTTATTGAATCGCAGGAAACCGCTTATGAAGAGCTGCAAACTGCCAATGAAGAAATTGTTTCCAGTAATGAAGAATTTCAAACCCTGAATGAAGAGTTGGAAAGTACAAAGGAAGAAATAGAGGCTGCCAACGAAGAACTGATTGTTACGAACGTAGAATTAAAAAAGCACAATGAACTGCTTGAAGAATCCTATAACTATTCACAAACCATTATTGAAACGATCCATGAGCCCATGATAGTGCTTGATAGCGACCTTTCTGTGAAATCCGCGAATAAATCGTTTTACAAAAAATTCCAGGTACAGAGCGAAGATACCGAAGGCAAGCCCTTCTTCGAATTAGGGAACCGTCAATGGGACATTCCCGTGCTGCGCGGCATGCTTGAATCCATTCTTTCTAAAAATTCAAGCTTCGAAAATTTTGAGGTAAGTCACATCTTTCCGGGTTTAGGAGAAAAAGTGATGCTGCTGAATGCCAGCCGCATTGTTCAAAAGACGCACCGTGAAAAATTAATCCTCCTGGCCATTAAAGATATTACAGCACGTTCTCTTCGTCAGAGAGAGGCAGATGGCAGAATTGAAAAGAGCCTCCTTTCTTATGAGCAGGATAAATTCATTTTAGAAAATTTGGTAAAGGGCCGCACCCGGGAACTGGAACAAAAAAATAGGGAACTGGAAATGGCCAATAAGGACCTTATTTCATTCACACACATCTCCAGCCATGATCTGCAGGAACCCCTGCGTAAAATTCAAAACTTTGTTTCGCTCATGAGTGATAATGAAGCAGAAAATCTCTCTGCAGGCGGTAAAAAATATCTCGGAAAAATAACTCAGATCGCTGACAGGATGCGTTTCCTGATCGAAGATCTTCTTTTGTATTCACGCACCAAGAGCGACGAGCGCGTTTTTGAGAGTACAGATATAAATGGCATGCTTACAGACGTTTGTAAGGATTTTGACGACGTACTTATGGAAAAGGAAGCGAGTATAGAAGCTACAGAGCTTTGTGAGGTTGAGGTAATTCCTTTTCAGTTCCGCCAGTTGTTGCACAACCTGATCAGCAACTCATTAAAATTTTCAAAGAAGGGTATTGCGCCACACATTATTATAACAGCAAAAACAGATCTTGGTAAAAAATTAAAAAATAAAGACCTCGTTCCGGCCAAAAAATATTGTCATATTGTTTATACCGATAATGGCATAGGATTTGATTCACAATACAGCGAGCGTATTTTTGAAGTTTTCCAAAGGCTTCATACAGTGAGTGAGTTTCCAGGTACCGGCATCGGACTTGCAATATGCAAGCGGATAGTTGAAAACCATAGCGGTTTTATAAAGGCGAGCGGTGTGATAAATGAAGGTGCCCGGTTTGATATTTATATTCCTACGGGCAATATTAAAGTGACTGTTAAAAAACAAACAGATGAATAAAAACGGGCCGATTGTAGTAATAGAAGATGATGACGATGATCAGTATATGCTGAGTCAGATTTTTGAAAAATTAAATTACGAGAATCAGATCGTGTATTTCAAAGACGGAAATGAAGCCCTTGAATACCTGAACAAAACGGATATTATCCCCTTTCTGATCCTTTCAGATATTAATATGCCTAAAATTAATGGTTTTGATCTGCGCAACAAGGTCTCCACAAACGAGCAGCTGCATGTAAAATGTATTCCTTATCTTTTTTTTACAACAACGGCAACCCGGCAATCGGTCATTGACGCCTATGCTTTATCGGTGCAGGGTTTTTTCGTAAAACCAGATAGTTTTGATAAACTTGAAGATGTGATCCGTAAAATTATGGAATACTGGAAAGAGTGTATTGCCCCCAGTGAGTATTGATCAGATTGCTGTCACAGTGTTATAAACCTGACAGGGCAATGTTATTAAGTTAAGGTTTTTACCCTGCAGATTAGCTACCAGTTTTTAATAAATCAAGTCAGTGTTAGTTTTTTCAATGGAGCAAAAAATGCTAAGCAATCTCCTGTATTAGGCTATGAGAGTGCTTCGGGCCGAAAAAGCCCTCGCAATGACGTTCAACGATGTTATTGCGACAAAGGAAGCAATAACAAACAGCATTAATTATAAAATGGCTTTCCTGCCTTTGATAATCTCTTCATTATCCCTCACGATGACACTCCACATCGTTATTGCGACGAAGGAAGCAATCACAAACCGCTTTTAGCAAAGTAAAACAATAAACTAATTAGTCTATGTGGTTTAAAAAATTGAATTTTTGCGATTCGTAATCACTATAATTTTTCTTTTTTTAATTATTACCGTTTCAGACTTTTGCAATAATTGCAACTACCGGCTTATCTTTTGTGATAACTACTGGATTTTACAAAAACTGCTTCCTTTATTCCTAAATCCGGCGCTTTCACCCAGGAATTAAAATCCTGCTGCAAAAAACAATTCTTTTCCGGCTTATTCTGCGAGTACTTTTACACTATAAATCGGTATAAACTTAAACACGCAATGAAAAATTATATCCTCCTTTGTTATTTTTCCTTAAGTACTGTTTCTACTTCTTCGCAAAACTATGTAGAGCTGCTGAAAGTGACTACAGCTACCACGCCCTACAACACCTTTGATGCCAGTACATCCAAAACGCGGGTGAATGAAATGATGGCAGACCTTACCCTCCCGGTTAAAGTAAGTGAAAAATTTTCTCTGATTACCGGGCTGATCTATGAAAATATACAATCCAGGCTTTTT
>JAYSYG010000559.1:0-10626 GCA_043716685.1 Sphingobacteriaceae bacterium
CCCAGAGCATAAAGAGTATAAGAAGTAAGGAAACCAGCTATAAGAAAAAACCCACCGAGAAGCTCAACAATACTTGTGTAATAAGCAACTATACTTAAGATGGGTCGTGGAATATGGTAACGATTGGCATCGGCCGCAAAAGCATCTATAACACCGGGCATTTTTATCCTGAAGAGTTTATCATATCCCTGAAAAAGGAATAGTATCCCGGCAAAGGTTCTTACAAGAAGTTCGGCTATTTCGAGTTTATAATCGCTCATAATCTTTTTTATACAAAGTTGCAGCCTATTTCGGGCAACATTACTGATAAAAGTCAGTGGCAGGAGTGATTCATCTCATAGTTTCCCGAAACAAATGCTCTCAACTTTGCCCCATAAAACAAACGCTATGAAAACAAGTATTTATTCACAACACGAAGAACACACCAGTTGGCTTAATAAATTATCATTTTACAACGATGAAATTGTAGTGATGCAAAAAAGGCTGGAAGAAGTGAACAGTAAGAATACTGGAATGGAAGTGAGAAAAAGTGTAGACCATTTTCAAAACCAATTCATTATCCAGAAAAACGCCGCCGAGGATATTCGTCGTCACATCAAAGGCGAAGAAAAAGCACTGCAACATGAAATTAAATCAAACCCGGTGGCAGTGGATCATAGAAAAACCGATGACCATGTTGACGAGCGGAGTATGGTGGAACATTTCGAAACAAATTTTAATGCGTTAAGAAAGGAATTCAATGCTTTCCTGGCCGATAAGCTCTGATGTTTGATTCCACCAATAAAATTAATAACCAAAAAAATCCCTGCAACAACTGGGATTTTTTTTGCCCGCGCCAGCCTGAGGAAAATCATTCTAAAAACTGACCAAACTCAGGAATCAAAATGCAAAACAGGTTTACTTTTACTTTTGTGGTATAAAAAATCACTCATCATGACAACACTGACAAAATCTTACGGACGTTTCGACACCAATACACAAACAATTACGCTCTCTTCACGTTACAACCGATTTATTAAAAAATTGGAGTTTAGTCATTT
The DNA here is from genome assembly GCA_043716685.1 of Sphingobacteriaceae bacterium. GTDB lineage: Bacteria > Bacteroidota > Bacteroidia > B-17B0 > Aurantibacillaceae > Aurantibacillus. The sequence continues at coordinate 1,041 of JAYSYG010000559.1, forward strand.
CGGCATTATTGCAATGTCTATTCTTATCAGCGGCTGTCTGGGTGGTGTAACTACAATGAAAGTTTTTGAAAATCATGCGCCGGACTGGCAATTTATAGTAAGCCTCGTTTTTACAATGGCCAACCTTGTTGCCTGCATTTCCCAGGCATCAACTAAATGGGTTGTAAATTTTTTCGCAGCAAGCGTGGCGGTAAATAGTGCTTTACTGGTTCTTAACCTGCTCTAAACAAAGCCAGCTGTTTTTTTATGCTGAAACAACTTGGTATATTTTTTTGCCTTGCTTATGTGATCTCCTGGATACTCTGGTTACCGCTTTATGGCAGCACACTGAGATTTAATTTCAGTAACCCCTGGACCTACCAACATGCCCTGGGTGCTTTGGGTCCGATGATAGCAGCCATTATTTGCACCCTGTTGTTTGATAAAAAGGAAAATCTCAGTAAGTTGATCCGGGCCTCGTTTACTACTTCTAAAGTTTCATTACTGTTGATTGCCCTGTTCAGTCCTTTTTTGCTAGACCTGATAGCAGTACTCATCTATTATTTTCAAACCGGAAATTTTGAAGACCTTTCAAAAGTGGGACTTACAAAGGAATTCCCCCGGTTTAATTTCTTTACTTTTTTTCTATACAACCTTCTCTTTTTTGGCTTTGGGGAAGAGGTTGGGTGGCGAGGCTTTGTATTACCACGTTTGCAGAACCGTTATAGTGCTTTAACGTCAAGCATTATTCTAACAGTGTTTTGGGCGCTCTGGCACTGGCCGCTTTTTTTGTACAGGCCGGGTTACATGAGCATGGATTTCCTTGGAATACTCGGGTGGATCTTTAGCCTGCTTACGGGAGGCGTTTTACTAACCTGGTTATATAATTCATCAAAAGGCAGCATTCTCGCTTGTGCCATTTTCCACTCAGCAATTGATGTGGCATTTACATCTGATTACCTCGATAAAAATCTTGTTAGCCTGATGGGAATGTTAATCACACTTTGGGGCCTGATCTTTATCCTTGTTTTTAAGCCGAAAAATTTATCAAGAGAACCAAGGATAAAAAGGTGAACTTTGTTTTGATTTTCAGAAATAGTAATTTGAGAATTTTATTGGTCTCATATATTTAAAACTATGCATTTTAATGCATTTACCTTTCAGTCTCTAAAAACTTAAACACGATCCGATAGCTATCGGATCACTAATTCTCACGAATTAATTTGTGCAAATTCGTGTTAAACATTTCCCGCCTTAAACAGAGAGTGAGCCGCATTTTCAAGCCGCAATCGAATAATATATTGTTTGGGAGATTCACCAATAACCTGTTTGAATATTTTTTGAAAATGAAAAGCAGAATAATTAGCAGTGGAAGCTAATTTTTCGAGGGAGAGTTCTTCTTTCAGATTTTTGAAAATGAAATTCATTACCCTGTTAATACTTTCGTATACTCTTTTGGAATTTCCTGACTTTGCATTAATAACAACAAAGGTAGACTTTTTATGAATTTCAAAATATTCTATTTGTGTTTATAACCATGCTGTATATAGCCGTACTTCAATTAATCAAAAAGTCCTGCTGGAATGAAGTTAATTCAAAAGCAGGGATAAAAATCGACCATAAAAGTCTAAAAATAGCAAATTAGTAAGTAAACGTAAATCCGGCTCCAAACCCCATATCAACATCATAGTGTGTCGACAGAGCAATGTTTTTATTCAGAATATATTTGAATCCTGCCATATATTCCCAATCACTATTTACCATCACATTCAGCCTTAAACGTTTGGTAATGGGAATATCTTCGCGCATTAATTGAAAACGAAATTTACCGTCGGAATCAAAACGCACATCTGCAATGATAAGCATAGGCAGGGTGTATTGAATCCCCAGGCAAATAGCATTACGAAGATCTTTGGTGTTTGTTTGCCCGAAAATATTTTTCTCAACTTCGTCTCTTCCCATTTTACGATACCTGAAGTCAAGCCCTACATAAGGAAACAGCCACTGCATTTTACCAATATACCTTCCAAAATGGGCTTCTGTTTCATAACCCATCCGGGCATCATAACCCAGGCGCCATTCAGTTTGAAATTTCCACCGCGTATTTTGGTACATCAATTCTCCATCATTGCCGTTTGTAGCAAAATCGTTTTGAAACATGAAGTGAAACGCCCGGTCATCTTTGTACAATTTTTTAATTGCCTTTTTTGGATAGGGAAGTTCAGGATTTGGCGGAGAGTTTTCATAACTGAATATTCTTCCCATACCGCTCATCATGTGGTATAAAATGTGACAATGAAAGAACCAGTCCCCACTTTCCGTTGCAGCAAATTCGATGGTATCGGTTTCCATAGGCATAATGTCCAGAACGTTTTTAAGCGGCGAATACTCTCCATGGCCATTTACGATCCTGAAAAAATGACCGTGCAGGTGCATAGGATGTCGCATCATGGAATTGTTATAAAGAATGATCCGAACGTTTTCACCCTTTTTAATCATGATCTTATCTGTTTCAGAAACTGTTTTATTATTGATACTCCAAACATATCTGTTCATGTTTCCGGTAAGTGTGAAATAGAGCAGCTTTGTAGGCGCATCGGGTAATTTTGTTTTGGTTGGAGATTTGAGCATGGAATAATTCAGCGTTACAATGTCAGAAAGGGCATTGCTATTGTAGCGGCTTTCATTAGTATTTTCATGCTTGTGTTTAGTTTCTTTATCACCGGTTATTTCAGGGTACATCACCACATTCATGTCCATTTGTTGCAGACTCATATTCATACCCATATCATCTAAATTCCCATCCATATTAATCATGCCATTCATCATCTTCATACCTTCAAAATATTTTAAAGGTTTTAAAGGAGAAGCCAGTTGCCTTATGCCTGAGCCCAGCCAAAGCGACGTATTCCTGGTGCGGTCTTCTGAGGTTGCTGAAAATTCAAAAGCTGTACTATCTAAGGGAATGGTTACGATCACGTCGTAGATCTCCGCAACAGCAATAATTAACCTGTCTACTTTTACCGGCTCAACATCCATGCCGTCGCTAGCAACCACATCAATTTTACCACCTGCATAGTTCAGCCAAAAATATGTGGATGCGCTGCCATTAATAATTCTTAAACGTACTTTTTCACCTCCTTTAAATTGTGGCGCCGAATCTTCTGCTTTTCCATTGATTAAAAATTTGTCATAGTACACATCACTCACATCCATGGCAAGCATACGCTTCCATTCATTTTTAAATTTTATGCCCAGACTTTTATTTCGAAGAGCATCGCCATAGCTTTGTACCGCACCCTTTTGTATTTTCGCTTTTTTTAAAGCTGACCAGTCATTAGCATTGTGCAATCTTCTATGGACTTCAAATGGTTTCATGTTCGTCCAATCGCTCAGGATCATTGTATATTCAGGTAGTTTCTGCTCTTCCCGTTTATGAATGATGAAGGCGCCGTACATACCAATCTGCTCCTGGAGTTTTGTATGCGAATGGTACCAATAGGTTCCGTTTTGCACAAGCGGAAATTTATACCTGTGAACTGTATTCGCTTTTATCGGAGCAGTTGTCAGATAAGGCACACCGTCCTGTTCATTAGGAAGGATCAATCCATGCCAGTGAATAGAAGTTTCGGTGTTTAATTCGTTATGAATATATATTTCGGCAGTATCACCTTCTGTAAAATGCAGTTCAGGCATTGGTATATGGCCGTTAACGGAATATGCCTGTTTTTCTTTACCTGCAAAATTCACAACAGTGTCCCTCACAAACAGATCATAACGCACCTTTTTTTGAGCAAATATATTTTCGCAGAAAAAAACTGAAATACTCAGAAGTGCAATTTTTAAGAAGGTCATATAAGCTGAAAATTATTTTATTGTTTCGATCGTTTTGCCGCAACTCAGCATTTGAGAGCCGTAATATGGATTTTTTACTGTGTTTTCCACGCTTAACCAGTTAGCACCCTTACCGTCATTATACATGGGGCAGTGCTGATAATACACGGTTACATCAAGCTTTGCAACCTTAACCAGGTCATGCATCTTTTCAGATAAGGCCATGAATTGATTTCTTTGGTGTTCAATATCTTTTGATTTGGATATGTTTTCTGAACTCGCGATTAGACTTTTGTAAACCTTCATCCAAACACTGTGCTGGTCTTTTTCGAGTTTATTCATATCTATTTTAGAAAGGTCTGCTGCTAAAGCGGAAGCCTTTAAAGCGGCGGCATTCACATCGGCTTTTATTAATGCGTTCTTTAAATCAAAATAAGAATCGTAGACGCTTGTAAAAGGATTTATGGATGTAGTAACTATCGTATGGTTGTTTTCCCCGGTGCCAGTTTCTGTATTTGTTTTTACGAGTTCACGGGAAGTTTTTTTCCCTGACCTCTCATACTTACAACAGCCAGGTAACTTAGCATAAGCGAGTTCCGGCGCAAGATATTTTTCGTTATCGTAACCCGCATAGGCAACCCGTTTTAGAATTTCATCCGGGCTTGTTTTGTTTGGATCATAGGATATATTGGCCATTTTTGTAGTTTCATTCCAATCTAATGACGCTGTATGTTTTACATTAGCAGCAGTTTCAATTGTTTTTTTGCACATCTCGCAGTTACCGGAAATCTTAACGGTGACGGATTTAGCGTTTTTAATTTGCCCATTAAAAACCGTATTCGCCAATAAAGTGGGGACTGTGATCAGGATTTTCAGAAATGAATTCATGGTTTCAGTATTTTTTAAGTGATTAATTATTTATAGGTTCAATTTTAAAGCCAGCTTTCTTTACCAACTCAATCACTTTGTCAGGATTTTCTTCGTTGGTTTCTATGGTGAGGATCTTTTCAGGCGTGTAAATATCCACATCCCATTTCTGAATGGTATCTTCGTTGTTTAAAATAGGAGTTACTTTACTAACACAGCCGCTACAATTTATAGTTGTTTTAAATTTAAGAGTTTTCATTTTGATTTTTTTTAAAGGTTATACTTTTTTTGCTTTTAATAACAAACTGTTGGTTACCACACTTACACTGCTAAGCGCCATTGCTGCCCCGGCAATCATAGGGTTTAATAAGAAACCATTGATCGGGTATAACATTCCGGCAGCGAGAGGAATACCAACACTATTGTAAATAAATGCCCAAAACAAGTTTTGTTTGATAGTTGCTACGGTCTGTTTCGATAATTTAATGGCCTTAACGATCTTATTCAAGTCACTGGATATGATCGTCATTTTTGCTACATCCATGGCAATATCAGATCCTTTTCCCATGGCAATACTCACGTCGGCCTGGGCTAAAGCATTGCTGTCATTGATGCCATCGCCAACCATCGCTACAATCTTTCCCTGCTTTTGTAAAGACTGAATGAAGTCTGATTTTTCAGCAGGCAATACATTTGCTTTAAAATGATCTATGCCAACCTGTGCAGATACGGCTCTGGCAGTTTGTTCGTTATCTCCGGTAAGCATATATACTTCTATACCGCTATTTTGTAATTGTTTTATAGCCTCTACAGAAGTTGATTTTATTTTGTCGGAAATAGAAATGCCGGCTACTACTTTTTTATCGTTGCTGAACAGAACAACCGTGTTTGCAGCATTTAATCTCTCAGAGATCCATTGTTTTGTAGGATCAGTTAAGGTGATATTTTTCTCCTTGATCAGGATCTCATTCCCAATGAAATACCTACTATTTTTATAAGTGCCTTGTATTCCTCTGCCGGTGATGTTTTCAATAAGTATGTCATCATAAAATTTCGAAGTTTCTTTTAAGTTAGCACAGACGGCATCGGCCAAAGGATGTTCGGAAGATTTTTCGATACTATACAAAATATTTCGTAGTTCGTCCGTTTCAACTTCAAACCATTTTAGATTGGTTATAGTAGGTTTCCCTTCCGTAATAGTTCCGGTTTTGTCTAAAACAATAGCCGTAATATTTTTTGAGCGTTCCAGGCTTTCGGCATCTTTAATTAAAATACCAAGTTCTGCACCCTTTCCCACGCCAACCATAATGGCTGTTGGAGTTGCCAATCCTAACGCACAGGGACAGGCGATCACCAGCACAGTAACCAGTGCTAATAAACCTTGTGTGAGTCCATTTTCGCCACCAAAAACAATCCATAAAATCAGGCTAAGAATGGCAACTCCTATAACAATCGGAACAAATATGCCTGCGATCTTATTTACCAGGTTTTGTACAGGCGCTTTACTGCCCTGCGCGTCCTGAACCATTTTAATGATTTGCGCCAGTAAAGTATCACCTCCAACTTTTTCAGCTTTAAACTGAAAACTTCCTTTTTGATTAATCGTTCCGGCAAAGACTTTTGCGTTGCTTTTTTTCTCAACAGCGATAGGTTCTCCGCTGAGCATACTTTCATCCACGAACGAAGTACCAACTGTTACACTACCATCCACTGCTATTTTTTCTCCCGGTTTTACCAAAACGGTATCACCAACTTTTAGAGAAGCAATTGGCATTTCCATTTGGTGGCCGCCTTCATGCACTACTGTTACGGTTTTCGGTTGAAGGCCTATTAATTTTTTGATTGCAGAAGACGTATTTCCCTTAGCCCTTTCTTCTAACAGTTTACCTAAAAGTATAAACGCAATAACGACGGCACTCGTTTCAAAATACACGTGAGCATGCAGGCCTCTGTTGTGCCAGTATTCAGGGAATAAGGTATTAAACACACTGAAGAGATAAGCAACGCCAGTACTTAATGCCACAAGTGTATCCATATTGGCGGAGCGATGCCTGGTTTGTTTGTAAGCCCCGACAAAAAACTGCTTCCCGAACCATACTACTACCGGTGTAGCCAAAACCCACATGATGTAATTTACATACGGCAGATGCATCAATGCAGGTATCATGGCAATAGTTACCAATGGTACTGAAAAAAGGATAGCGCCAAGAGTTTTTCTTTTAAGGCGTTTATGATTTTGTGCATGAAACTCTTCTAAAGAATCCTTTGCTTCCTCACTTTCATCAATCATAAGATCGTATCCGCCAGATTGAAGTGCCGCTTTTAATTTATGTGCTTCTGTAATGGTTGGAATATATTCAACCGTTGCAATGGCGTTGGCATAATTTACAGAGGCAGATATTACTCCGGGCTGCATGCCTAAAATTTCCTGCGTACTGTTTGCGCATGAGGCACAGGTCATATTAAGGACTGGAAAAGATTTTTTTACCGTAACAACATTGTAACCCAAATCACGGATTTTCTTCACGGCTTTAGGGATCAGTTCCGAAATATTTTTCCCTTCGATAAAAACGCGGTTATTGTTTAACTCTATCTTATGGCTGGAAATTCCTTCAACTTTACTTAAACCCTTGTCAACGATCAGGGCGCAATGTTCACTTTCTACATTTTCGAGTGGGAGATAAATACTGTTATTATTTGACTTTTCCATGTGTATAAATTACTTACACAAAGGTCACAAATAAAAATGCCAATAGCGTTATACAATTGTGGAAATGATTTATATCCTATTGCTGTAATTTATCAAGGGTTTTTCGGAGCTTCCCGCCCTGAGCCTTAAATTGAGAAGGAGTAAGGCCTATCGTTTTCTTAAATTGAGAGGAGAGATGCGATACGCTGCTATAGTTCATTTTATCTGCAATTTCACTTAAATTCATCTGATTGTAGATCAAAAGTTCTTTAACCTTTTCTATTTTTTGTAGAATAATAAATTGTTCAATGGTAATTCCTTCAGTTGCTGAAAACAGTTTACTTAACTGCGAATATTCTTTATTTAGTTCGTCGGCAAGCAGATCGGAAAATGCAAATTTAGGAACAACTTCATGATGGATCTGATGAATAATAATGGATTTTATTTTTTCAATTTGTTGGGTACGGTTATCGTCTAATAATTCAAAACCTAACGACTCTAGTTTTTCTTTGATCAGATTGTTTTGTTTTGCGTTTAATTTTTTTGATAGAGTTACCTCTCCAAGTTTAACCCTTAAAGGGCTTATATTAATATCGTTGAACGTTTTTTGCACGGCGCTAATGCAGCGTGGGCAAACCATGTTCTTTACATATACTTTCATAATAGTAAAGTTACGGTAAAATTCGTGATAGCATTCCCCTCTTATTTTTTTATACCAAATCCAAAAATAATTTAGACCAATGTTTAAATTTTTTTTGTTGACTGGCTTGGTGCGAGGGCATTTGGTATGTGCAGTAGAGTTTGGCGTTTGGTCTCATTCCGGATTAAATGGGCCAACTGGTTCGGCAGCTACAAGTTCTGATCCATTGGATTCAAAGCAAATGACAACTGCCGGATGGGGTAAAACTGATTTTAATTGGTCAAATGGTAATAATAGAGCAGGTTTTTATGGTTGTAGATCAGGAATGGTTACAGCAGATAAGCCAGTATCTTTTGCGACTGAAATCTCTTCTTTAGCTAATTTTGGAGGCGTATTAGTCTTTGGACAATCAAACTTTAGTTTCCCTTCACCATTTACAAATGAGAGAAGCCCAACATTTGATCAAACTTTCGGCGATTATTTACCTTTAAATAAACCAATGCTTAGTGGTTTAGGAGCAAATGCAAGAACAGGGGCTGATGATTTTAAATTGCGGAAAACATATATGGTTGCCGGAGGTAAAGAAAATATGGCCACTGAACGTTCAGTCATGTGGGGAGTAGGTGGACAAAAATTGAACTTTTCGAAGAATGGTACAGCAACTGGTTCAGCTTATCAGGCGGGAGATAAAAAATAAAATAAGTAACGCAGATTTTTTATCTTTGAAACAATGAAAAAAAAGTTTATTTTATGAAAATGAGAAACATAATATCTTGTATATTTTCAATTGTTTTATTCTCTTGTCGATCGGTGGATGTGGATAAGGCAAAACAAAATTCTTGGAAGAATAATGATGGAGCTTATATAAGAGATATTATTATTTTTGGGAATGAAAAAAGCAAAGGATTTTATTTAGATTCAGAATTAAAAGTCCATTATAATGGGAAATTTGTTGGAACAGTTGTTGAAGCAAATTCAAAAAAGATGGTAATCTTAACACCAAAGAATGAGAAGTCTTATTATGTGAGTTTTTAAAACCAAGGCGAAAAAGTAAAACCTGATCCTACGATTTCGGTACCAGCTCTTGCAGAGGGCATTAGAATGCGGCGTTTTATTTAATTACCTTTTCACCAAGAATATATTTTAATTTTGCTTCTAAGACTTAATTAATTCAAATTCTAATTGCAATGTATTAAAAGACTAAGAATCCTAACAACTATGAAAAAATTACTTCTATTTTTATCTGCACTTGTTTCCTGTTACGGAGCTAAGGCACAGTTTCCCGTAAATGATTCCCTGCAGGGTTTTGATCTTACAAAGACCGTTATTGAGGCTTACGAGAAGCACCTGCAGGAGGCTGAGCTAAAAAAGTATGTGAACAATTCAAAAAAAGCGTATATCAAAGCGAAATACCATCTTGCGCAAAATCAACTACCAGCTAAACAATCGTCAAAATATAGTTCTAACAATACTTCAAATCTCCCTTGTTATTTAGAAGACTTCGATGGCTATAGCGCTGGCACTTTGACTTTAGCGGGCGGCTGGGTTGCAGACCAAAACATAGGGGCTGTGGGAAG